>JBICIB010000517.1:0-5101 GCA_043101415.1 Planctomycetota bacterium JB042
CGACCGGCTCGTCGTCGAGCGGGAGCGTGGTCCGGAGCGATCCGGACGCGACGTCGAACACGTCGACCCGGAGCGTCTCGCGCGCCGCCGCGAGCCGCGCCCCGTCGGCGGAGACCGCGAGCGCCTCGACGTCGCCGGTCCCGTCGAGCGGGAGCTCCGCCGCCGTCGCCCCGTCGTCCGGCGTCCAGATCCGGATCGTCCGGCCGTCGTCCGCCGCCGTCGCGAGCCACGCGCGCCCGTCGACCCAGCTCACCGCGTGGAGGCCGTCCGGGACGCCGCGGACGACGGTGAGGCTCGGGTCGGAGACGAGCGCGAGGTGGTTCCACTCGAACCCCCGCTCCGCCTCGTCGCACGCGTCGAGGTGGAGTCTCGCGTCGAGGCCGCGCCCCAGCTCGAGGCTGTACGCCGCGGCCTGGACGTGCGCGTACGCCTCGCGCCGCCGGGCGGTCCGCGCGTTCTCCGCCGCGCGGTCGCGCTCGGCGATCGCCTCGCCGCGCGCCGCGGTCGCCCGCCGTTCGGCCGTCCGCGCCAGCTCGGTCGCCCGCTGCGCCTCCGCGCGCGCCCGACTCTCGCGGGCGAGCAGCGTGCCGAGCAGGAGGATGACCGGGACCGCGGCCGCGATCAGCGACGCCGCGACCGGGTGGCGGCGCGCCCACTTCGCGCCCCGCACCAGCGCCCCGGGGGGGCGCGCCTCGATCGGCTCGTGGCGGAGGAACCGCCGGAGGTCGTCCGCGAACGCGGCCATCGTCGGGTAGCGCCGCTCGGGGCTCTTCTCGATCGCCTTCATGCAGATCACCGCCAGCTCGCGCGGCACCCGGCTCTTCAGCGCGCGCGGGTCGGGCGGGTCGACGCGGACGACCTTCTCCAGCACCTGGTGGTGCGTGTCGCCGTCGAACGCGCGCTCGAGGGTCAGCGCCTCGTAGAACGTCGCGCCGAGCGAGAAGACGTCGGTCCGGTGGTCGACGGCGTGCGCCGACCGCTCGGCCTGTTCGGGGCTCATGTACGACGGGGTCCCCGCGAGCACGTCGGTCCGGGTGATGCCGAGCGTCCCCTGCAGCCGCGCCAGCCCGAAGTCGATCACCTTCGGCTCGTCCCCCTCCGCGAGGAGGACGTTCGACGGCTTCAGGTCGCGGTGCAGCACCCCCGCGTCGTGCGCCGCCTGGACCGCGTCGGCGACCTTCGCGAACAGCTCGGCGAGCGCCCGGAACTCGTCCGGCGTCCGCTCGTGCGCGTCGCGGCGGTCGGCGAGGGTGCTCTCCATCAGGCGGTCGGCGAGCGAGTATCCGCCCGGCACGAGCTCCTGCGCGATGTAGTGGATCCCGTCCGCCTCGCCGACCGCGTGGACGGCCGCGATGTTCCGGTGGCGCAGGCGAGCGCCCGCCTCCCCCTCCCGAAGGAACCGCTCGAGCGATCCCGGCGCCAGGCCGTGGTGCGGGAAGAGGAGCTTCAGCGCGACCGGCCGCTTGAGCGAGCGCTGCTCCGCCTCCCAGACCACGCCCATGCCGCCGCGGCCGAGCTCGTGGCGCAGCTCGAAGTCGGCGAGGACGCGCCCCGGCTCGACGTCGGTCGGCGCGTCGCCGAGCGAGGAGCGGAGCGTCTCGTAGTCGTCGAAGATCCGCCGCAGCTCGTCGCGGACCTCGGTCTCCTGCTCGGCGACGAACCCGTCGGGGTCGACGACCGTGCCGTCGCGGGTCCGGTCGAGGTAGGTGTGGAACGCGCGCTCGGCGCGGCGGCGGAGCGTCGGGTCGTCGGTCATCGGGCGTCCTCCGGCCGGTCGATCCGCGTCGGCGAGCGGGCGCCGTCGGCGACGGCGATCTTCCGCGCCTTGTGCAGCGCGCGCTGCAGCGCCTTCCGCGCCGCCTCGGGCCGCAGCCCGGTCTCGGCGCCGATCGTCTCGAGCGTCGCTCCACGCAGGTGGAGGGCGAGCAGCCGTCGGTCGCGCTCGGGGAGGCGGAGCAGGACGAGGATCAGCCGCTCGCGCTCCTCGCGGGAGATCGCGAGCGCCGGCGGGGGCGGCGTGTCCCCGGCGACCGGCGCATCGTCGTCGACCTCCTCGACCGGCCGCCTCCCGGCCGCGCGCGCCTTGTCCGTCGCCTTCCAGCGGAGGCGCCGCGCGAGGAGCGAGACGAACCCGGCCCGCGTCTCGAACCGGACGTCGGCGAGCTGCGTCCAGAGGTCGCCGAGGATCGACTGCGCGAGGTCCCCGGTGTCGAGGAAACGGCGCAGCCCGGCGGAGAGGAGGCCGCGGCCGACGCGGAGGAGGTCGGTCAGGAAGTAGGCGAGGAACTCGTCCGCGAGCCGCCGGTCCGCGGCCGCCGCGCGGTGGACCTCGGCGAGGACCGCGTCCTCGACCCGGGCGCCGCCGCGGACGCGGGAGATCAGGAGCGCCTGGACCCCGCGCTCGCAGAGGAGGCGCTCGCTGACCGGTCCCAGGTGGTCGCGGGCGAACTCCAGGGCGCGCGCGGCGACGTCCGCGGCGCGCGGTTCGGACGGAGGGCGTCGGTTCGGTTCCATCAGGAGGGGAGCGACGCGCGGCCGCGGTCCGGGACCGGAAAAACGCGGGAAATCGCGAGGGAGTTCCCCGGGAGTGGCCGCCCTCCCCCGGGACCGGTCGTCACTCGATGTGGACCTGGAGCGCGTTCGAGACGGCGATGCCGCCCGGGGCGCCGGGGTCGGAGACCAGGACCTGCAGGTAGACGTCGGCCGGGACCGCCGTCCCGATCGGGATCGTCCCGGGGAGGGTCAGCGTCCCGAGCGGGCCGACCGTGAACGAGGTCCCGGAGCCGATCCACGGGAGGTTGTGGACGCTGCAGAACGGGTCGATCGGCGCGGTGAGGTTGTTCGACCCGAGGAGCAGGAGCGCCGGCTGGCCCGCGAGCATGTTCGACGCCTCGACCACGATCGTCTCCCCCGGGGTGGGGCAGCCGCTCCCGGCGAGGGCCGGCGCGCCGATCAGCCCCGGGCACGCGGCTCCGTACGGCAGCAGGAAGCCGGAGCAGCACTCGATCCGGAACTTCCAGTGGACCGACGGCGACTGGAACGGGCCGTTCCAGGTCGCGCCGCCGTCGAACGAACCGCGGTAGATCTGGCCGGGGGTCGTCCCGACCTGCTGGGACGACTGCGCCCCCGGCTGCGGTTCCCAGACCATCCAGTAGAGCGTCCCCGCGTTCAGCGGCACCGGCGGGAAGAGCGGGGCTCCCTGCCATTGGTTCGTCGCGCTCATCGACCAGCTCCCGGTGCCGAGCGGCGCGAGCGGCTCGTTCGCGAACCCGTCGTGGCTCCAGATCGCGACGCCGTTCGACCCGGTCCCCTCGCCGGTGAAGAGCTCGATCCCGCTCGCGGTGAAGCTCGTGAACGGCGAGAACCGGACCGCGATCAGGAGGGGCGGTCCGCCGGTGGCGACGAGGTCGTTGAAGGTCGGGCCGTCGTTCTCGACGTGGCAGACCTGGGCGGGCGCGACGCCGGCGAGGCCGAGGAGCAGGAGCAGGAGCAGGGGGGCGAGGGGGAGCGGGCGGGCGGTCATCGGGTCCTCCGGCGGGTGGGGCGGGACGGGGGAGGGCGAGGTCTCCTCCCCTCGGCCCCGCCGATGGTACCTCGCCCCGCATCCCGCCGCCCGACCCCGGACGCTCAGCCCTCCGCCGGGAACCGGTCCTCGATCACCACCTCCTCGAGCGGGAGCTGGCCGGGCTTCGGCCACGGCTCCTTCGTCCCCTTCCCGATCGCCACCATCGGACCGATGCAGTGATCCTCGGGGAGGCGGACCATCCGCGCCACCGCCTCGTGGTCGAAGCCGATCATCGGGCACGACTCGTACCCCATCGCCTTCGCCGCGAGCATGAGCGTCTGCATCGCCATCCCGATCGACCGCTGCGCCTCGTCGCGCTGGAGCTGCTCCCGCCCCTCGTGGAACGGGCCCATCCAGTCGACGATCGTCTTCGCGACCGCCGGCGGCGCGTCCCGCCAGTACCGCTCCGGTTCCTTCTTCCAGGCGAGGACGTCCGCGGTCATCAGGACGAGGAGCGACGCGTCGGTCATCTGCGCCTGGTCGCTGCCGACGGCGCGGATCTCCCTTCGGAGCTCGGGGTCCTTCACGACGACGAACCGCCAGTGCTGGATGTTGAACGACGTCGGGGCCTGGATCGCCGCGTCCAGCAGCTTCCGGACGTCGGCGTCGGGGATCTCGTGGTTCGGGTCGAAGTGCTTCACGGCGCGGCGGCCGCGGATGGCGTCGAACGTCTCCATGTCTCCTGCTCCTCTTCTCGTGACTTCGGGGTCGGGTCGCGACCCGGGATCCGGGTGTTCAGCGGGGGCTCGGGACGCGCGCGGCGGGGAGATCCCAGACGACGACGTCCGCGTCGTCCACTCCCCGCAGCGCGAACCCCTCCTCGTCCTCGACCGCGGCGCCGTCGCCGGGGCCGAGGGGCGTCTCGCCGAGGCGGACCGCGCCGCGCGCCACGTGGATCCACGCCGCCCGTCCGGCCGGGAGGGCGTGACGCGCCTCGTCGCCCGCGCCGAGACGGCCGAGGAGGAGACGCGCGTTCTGGTCGATCGTCAGCGCGCCGCCCTCGCCGTCCGGCCGGACGACGGTCCGGAGGGTGCCGCGGAGCGACGCGGCCGGGATCGTCTCCTGCGCGTACCTCGGCGGCGTCCCCCGCGTCCGAGGGAAGACCCACATCTGGAGCAGGTGGAGCGGCTCGGTCGGCGACGCGTTCGCCTCGCTGTGGGTCACGCCCGCGCCGGCGGACATCACCTGCACCTCACCCGGGCGGATGATCGAGCCGTTCCCGAGGCTGTCCCGGTGCTCGAGCATCCCCTCGAGGACGACGGTGACGATCTCCATGTCGCGGTGGTCGTGTGCCCCGAACCCCCGCGCCGGCGCGATCCGATCCTGGTTCAAGACGCGCAGCGGCCCGAACCCCATCCGGTCCGGGTCGTGGTACCCCGCGAACGAGAACGTGTGGTACGCGTCGAGCCAGCCGTGGTCGGCGTGGCCGCGTTCGTCCGAGCGGCGGATCGTGATCATCGGGGCGCTCCTCCGGTCTCGCGGGGGTCGTGTCGATCCCCGTCGCGCCCGCGGCGGCGGCGAGGAAGCGAGATCGGA
>JBICIB010000518.1:0-2644 GCA_043101415.1 Planctomycetota bacterium JB042
ATCTCGGCGTCGGCGTCGAGCAGCGCGTCGAGGGAGGGCACGACGGCCACGATCGCCTCGGCGGTGACGTCGCCGACGTGGCGGATGCCCAGCCCGTACAGCAGCCGCGACCACGGGCGCGACTTCGACGCCTCGATCGCGGCGAGGAGGTTGTCGACCGACTTGTCGCCCATCCGCTCCAGCGAGAGGAGCGCGTCGCGCGACAGGCCGAACACGTCGGCGACGTCGTCGACCATCTCCCGGTCGACGAGCTGCTCGACCAGCTTCTTGCCGAACCCGTCGACGTCGAGCGCGCCGCGCGACACGAGGTGCTCGATCCGGCCGGCGAGCCGCGCGCGGCAGTCGCGGTTCGGGCACCGGACGGCGACCTCCCCCTCGCCCCGCTCGACGGCCGCCCCGCAGATCGGGCAGGCGTCGGGGAACCGGTACGGCCGCGTCCCCTTCGGCCGCTTCTCCTTCACGACCGCGACGACCTTCGGGATCACGTCGCCGGCCCGTTCGACGAAGACCGTGTCGCCGACCCGCACGTCGAGCCGCTCGATCTGGTCGGCGTTGTGCAGCGTGGCGCGCGACACGGTGACGCCCCCGACCTCGACCGGCGCCAGGTGCGCCACCGGCGTCAGCGTGCCGAGCCGGCCGACCTGCACCTTGATCTCCTCCACCGTCGTGGTCGCCTGCCGCGCCGGGAACTTCACCGCGACCGCCCAGCGCGGGCTGCGTGACCGGGTGCCGAGCCGCTCGCGCAGCGGGAAGTCGTCGACCTTCACCACCAGCCCGTCGATCTCGTATGGAAGGTCGTCGCGGGTGACGACGAGGTCGCGGTAGCGCGCCGCCATCGCGTCGAGATCCCCGAACACCGTGAGCTCGAGGTTCGTGTGGAGGCCGAGCTCGCCGAGGATCTCGAGCAGCTCGCGCTGCGACCGCGGCGCGATCCCTTCGGCCCGACCGATGCCGTAGCAGAAGACGTCGAGCGGCCGCTCGCGCGAGAGCGACGGGTCGAGCTGCTTCAGGGTCCCGGACGTCAGGTTGCGCGGGTTCGCGTACGGCTCCTCCCCCCGCTCGGCGAGGCGTCGGTTCAGGCGCTCGAACGCCGCCTTGCTCATGATCGCCTCGCCCCGCACCTCGAGCCGCCTCGGCGGCTTCGTCCCGCGCAGCTCGAGCGGCACCGACCGGATCGTCCGGACGTTGTGGGTGATCTCCTCGCCGACCCGTCCGTCCCCCCGGGTCGACGCCTCGACCAGCCGGCCGTCCTCGTAGACGAGCTCGACCGAGACCCCGTCGAGCTTCGGCTCGCCGACGAACCCGGTCCCGAGCGACTCGACCTTGAGGTGGTTCCGGAGCGACTCCTCCCACTCGCGCAGCTCCTCCTCGTCGAAGGCGTTCCCGAGCGAGAGCATCGGCACCGCGTGCTCGATCTTCGCGATCGTGTCGACGGGAGCGCCGACTCGCTGGGTCGGGGACTCCGGCGTGACGAGGGCGGGGTGCGCCTCCTCGAGCTCCTCCAGCTCGCGGAGCATCCGGTCGTACTCGACGTCGGAGACGGTCGGGCGCGACAGGACGTAGTACCGGTAGTTGTGGTCGACCAGCTCGCGGCGGAGCCGTTCGGCGCGCTCGCGGATCTCTTCGGGGACGGCGGGCATGGCGCACGTTGTAGCGGACCCCGCCGCTGGACGGAAACCCCCGCCCCGCGCCCCCCGCCGGAGGACGGCGCCGGATCGACGGGAGGAGGCGGGGGTCCTCGATTCCCCTCGATTCCGGTAACGGCCCGACCGCCGGCCGCTCCAAGGGGGCGCTCCAGACGAATCGGAGGAGAACCATGGACGCCAGCCGAGCCCTCGACCAGTACCTGTCCGAGATCTCGAGGACGCCGCTGCTCACCCCGGAGGAGGAGGTCGAGCTCGGACGGCGAGTCCGCGAGGGGGACGCCGACGCACGCGAACGCATGGTGCGCGCCAACCTCCGCCTCGTGGTGAAGATGGCGAAGTCCTGGACCGGCCGCGGCCTCCCCCTGCTCGACCTGATCGAGGAGGGGAACATCGGCCTCCTGCGCGCCGTGGACCGCTTCGACCCCGAGCGCGGGCACCGGTTCTCGACCTACGCCCACTGGTGGATCCGGCAGGCGATCGGACGCGCGCTGCAGACGTCGTCGGCGACGATTCGCGTGCCGCGTCACACGCTGAACCGGGTCCGGAACCTCCGCGCGGTCGAGCGCGACGCCGAGGCGGGCGGCGAGCGGCCGCCGACGCGCCGAGAGGCGGCCCGGGCGCTCGGCGTGCAGCCGTCGCGCATGCCGAACATCGAGCGGGCGGCGCGGCTGATGGAGTCGGCGCGGGACGGGGACTCCGTCGACGACCCGGCGAGCGCCGTCGGCCGCCGCCTCGCCGCGGCGTCCGCGGCCCGTCCGGACGTCCAGCTCGAGCAGGAGGACGAGCGCCGCCGCCTGCTCTCCGCGGTCGCGCAGCTCGACCCGCGCCGCCGGACGATCCTGCGGCTTCGATTCGGCCTCGGGGGCGACGCCCCGCTCGCCCTGAAGCAGGTCGGACGGCGACTCCGGCTCACCAGCGAGCGGATCCGCCAGCTCCAGCTCGAGGCGCTCCGGGCGCTCGCGGAGGCGCTCGCCGACGACCGGCCGGCCCGCCGGGAG
>JBICIB010000519.1:0-7236 GCA_043101415.1 Planctomycetota bacterium JB042
TGATCGTTCACGTCGGCGATATACTGCAGCACCCGCTCGGCCAGCTGCACCGCCGCGTCCCGCTCGACGCCGGGGAGGACCACGAGCATCGTCGCGCCTCCGTACCGGCCGACCTTCCCGTCCGCGCCGACCTCCAGCGCCAGGAGCTTCGAGAGCGCCTGCACCGCCTTGTCGCCGGCCTTCCGTCCGTACTTCTCGTTCACGTCGCGGATGCCGTCCGCGGCGACGAGCAGCACGGCCGTCCGCCCCCGCTCGAGGCTCCGGCCGAGCTGCTCCCGGATCTCGGTGACCGACGGGAGCCCGGTCAGCAGGTCGGTCCGGTCGCGCCGCTCGAGCTGTCCGACGAGCCGGACCGACGACAGCGCCAGTCCGAACGCGGTGACGAGGATCGAGAGCCGTTCGCGGGCGCCGGGCGTCTCCTCCCCCCCTTCCACCACGATCAACCCGGCCAGGATCACCCGGTCGAACACCGGCGCGACGTACCGGATCGACGAGTCGACGAGGCGAAACTCCTCCGCGCCGTCCTCGCGGGCGAGGAGCTCCCGTTGCCGGAGCGCGCGACGGAGCACCGGCTCGCGGTCGAACGGAGGGACCGGCTCGTCGACCGGGAAGCAGGTCCCCGGCTGGAACCGATCCGCCCGGCGATCGTGGAGGTGGAGCGACACCCGCGCCGCGCCGACGAGCGCGGCGATCGACTCCAGGGCGGTCGCGAACAGCCGGGCCTCGTTCAAGGCCGACGCGATCCGGCGCAGCGCCTGCTCCAGGCGGACGTCGACCTCCGTCGCGGCGGACGGAACGTCCGGGGACTCCTCGGCGGCGGCGTCCGGCGCCGCCGCGTCGGGCGCGTCGCCCGCTCCGCCGCCCTCGGCCAGCGCGTCCCTCTCCCGCCCGAGCGCCTCGACCTCGCGCCGCAGCTGGTACGACTCCCGCCGGGCCGCCAACTCCGAGGCCGCGCTCTCCTCCAGGCGGAGCCGCAGACGGTCGACGAGGAGGCCGACCGCGCCGCCGACGGACGCGAGCGAGACGACGCGGAGCGCGTCCTCGCCGCCCGGGCCGACCCCGGCCCGCCAGCGCACCCACGCCAGGGCCGCCCCCGCGAGCAGCCCCGCCGCCGCGCCGCCGCGGCCCCCGACCGCGGTCGACGCCAACGCCACGCACGCCGCGGCCGCGACCGCCGGATGGAACGGGTCCGCCCCGGCGACGGAGAGCGCCACGTGGAGGACCACCGCGCACCCGCCGGCGACGATCGTGAGCGCGGCCGCCCGCGCGCGCGTCACGACGCGCCGCCCCCGGGCGCCGGGAGCGACTCCAGGAGCTCCCGGGTCCGCGCGAGCAGCTCCCGCGGCGAGAACGGCTTGGTCATGAACTCGACGACCCCGAGCTCGGCGGCGAGCGACGTGTCGATGTCCTGCTCCATCGCCGTGAGCACGATCACCGGCGTCTGGTCGAACCGCTCGTGCTTCCGGAGCTCACGACAGAGGTCGTACCCCGTCATGTACGGCATCGCGTAGTCGACGATCATCAGCTCGGGCTCCGACTCGAGCGCGAGCTTCAGCGCCTCCTCGCCGTCCGACGCGGCGGTGACGTCCAACCCCGCCTTCGAGAGCTTCAGGGTCACCGCGTGGCGGATCGACGGGTCGTCGTCCGCGATCAACACTCGTCGTGCTCCGGTCATGCCGAGATCCCTTCCAGCCCCACGAGCTGGGACTCCGAACTCTCCTCCCCCTTGCGGGTCGGGAGCTTCAAGGTGAACGTCGAACCGCGGTCGACCTCCGACTCGACGGAGATGCTGCCGCCGTGCGCCTCGGCCACGAACTTGGCGAGCGGCAGGCCGAGGCCGGTCCCCGTCGCCTTCAGACCGGCGTTGTTCTCGATCCGCGTGAACTTCTCGAACACCAGGTCGAGCGCCTTCTCGGGGATGCCGACCCCGGTGTCGGACACCGCCAGCGCGACCTCCCGCCCCGCGATCGACGCCTTGACGCGGATCGACCCTCCGTCGGGCGTGTACTTGATGGCGTTCGAGATCAGGTTCATCGCCGCCTGCTCGACCAGGTTCCGGTCGCCGGTCACCGGCGGGAGGAACTCCGACAGCTCGAAGACGATCGTCTGCTTCTTGTCGTGCGCCAGCGGAGTGACGACGTCCCGGATGTGCTCGAGCAGCTCGGAGAGCGAGATCGGCGCGCGCTCCATCTTCGTGATCCCCGCCTCGAGCCGGGAGAGGTTCAGGAGGTTCATCACCAGGCGGGTCAGGCGCTCGGTCTCGTCGAGGACCCTTTGCAGCGTGTCGCGCTGCTCCTCCTCCCCTTCGATGTCGCCGTCGATCAGCATCTCGAGGAACGCGCGCATCGAGGCGAGCGGCGTCTTCAGCTCGTGCGACACGCTCGAGGCGAAGTTCGACTTCATGCGGTTCAGCTCGACCTCCCGCGTCACGTCCGACAGGAGGACGCAGAGGGACGCGTCCCCCTCCTCTCCCTCCGGGCGCTCGACGTCGAGGAAGCGGAGCCGCAGCACGAGCCGCGCGGACTGGTCGGAGCAGTCGATGTCGCGGCCGCGGCGGCTCTCCCGCGTGTCGCCGCGCAGCCCCTCCTCCAGCGCCGCCTTGAGCGCCGGCGCGATCGGTCGGTCGAGGAGCGACGACGGCAGCTCGTCCTCTCCCGCGACCGAGAAGACGCGCCGCGCGGACCCGTTCATGAACGTCGGCCGCTCGCCGGCCTCGATCAGGACCACGCCGTCGGAGAGGCTCTCGAGGAGCGACCGGAGCACGTCGTGCTCCCCCTTCAGCGTGCGCGCATCGACGCGGGCGCGCCGCGCCGCGGCCTGGCGCGCCCGGCCGCGCTCCGCGAGGCCCGCCATCCGCGCGGCCGCGGCGCGGACCAGGCCCGCGATCGGCTCGGCGACCGCCGGGGGTGTCGAGACCTCGGGGCCGTCCTCGGCGCACCAGCCCCGCGCCCGGCGCCGGGCGTCGGCGCGCGAACGCGCGGACAGCCCGAACGCTCCCGCGGCCGCGACGAGCAGGACCCCGCCGCCCGAGGCCGCGGGGACCGCGGGGAGCGCGCCGGCGAAGCCCGCCGCCGCGAGCGCGCCGCCCGCGGCCGCCGCGAGGATCGCGAGGAGGTTGAGAGCCTGGAGGTTCATGGAGCCGATGGGGATCTTTCGGCGGACGGACCCGCCCTTCTTTCGAGCAATCTCCGGCACGCGCGGTCGAGTCGGCCCCCCGGATCGAGGATCCGGAGCTCCGCCGCCTCTTCCCGCGCCCGCCCGAGGTTCCCCTCCTCGAGCAGCGCCATCACCAGCAGGGACCGCGTCGGCGCGTGCGAGGGGTCGAGGGCGACCGCACGCTCCAGGGGATCGACCGCCGCCCCCGGCGTCCCGCGCCGCGCGCGCGCGACCCCGACCCAGGCCGCGCGCGACTCCGGGTCGAGCCGCGTCGCCGCGAGGAACGCCGCCTCCGCGCCCGCCGCGTCGTGCTCCAGCAGGAGCGCCTCGCCGAGCGCGAGGCGGACGCGCGGCTCGTCCGGGAGCTGGCGGGCGAGGCCCCGGTACGCCCGCGCCGCCTCCGCCCCGTCGCCGCGCCGGAGGAGCCCCGCCGCCGCGAGCAGGCGCTCCTCGAGCGGCGACGGCCGCCCGTTCCGCTCGGCGCCCCGGACCCGCTCGACGATCTCCGACGCGTCCTCGGCCTCGAAGCGGAGCTGGTCGAGCTGCAGCCGGAGCTCCCCGTCGGCCGCGCGGCCGGCCGCCGCCTCCTCCAGCACGAGCCGCGCCTCGTCGATGCGCCCACGTTCCCGGAGGTGCGCCGCGAGCAGGGACCTCCCCTCGACGCCGCCGTCGATCGCGTCGGCCTCGCGGAGCGGGAGCGCCGCCGCGTCGTCCTCGCCGTCCCGGAGCGGGAGCGCCCCGAGCACGCGCGCCGCCGCCGCCGAGCCGCGGGCCGCCGCGGCGGCGTACGCCTCCCGGGCCTCGAGCGGACGCTCGAGCGCCAGCGAGCACTCCCCGAGCAGGAGATGCGCCGTCGCGTCCGCCTCGTCGAGCCCGACCGCGCGGCGCGCCGCCTCCTCCGCCTCGTCGAACGCGTGGCGTCCGAGGAGGGCGCGGGTCAGCAGGAGCGCGGCGTCGAGGCGCTGGGCGTCGACGCGCAGCGCCTCGCGCGCGTTCTCCTCGGCCCGGACCCACTGCCGGCGTTCGAGCGCGGAGCGGGCGAGCCCCACGTGCACGTCGGCGTTCGTGCGGGTCCACTCGCCGGCGGCGCGCGGCGTCTCCTCGACGGCCACGCAGCCCGACAGGACGATCACGGCGGCGAACAGCGCGCTCCTCATCGGATTCCCTCCAGCTCGAGCAGCGCCCGGACCTCCTCGTCCTCCACGCCGAGCGCCGCGAGCGCGCGACGCCTCAGCCGGGCCGCGCCGACGTCGGTCGGCGCCAGTTCGAGCGCGACCTCGACCGACCGGAGGGCCTGTTCGACCTGACCGTCGTCGAGGAGCCGCTCCGCCTCGAGCAGGTACGGCCGCGCGAGGCGCTGCCGCGAGATCGGCAGGTGCTCGGAGAAGAGGAGGTCCCGGCCGTTCGCCATCGCGTCGGCGAGCTCCAGCGCCTCCTCGTCGATCGCGCCGCCGTCGACGATGTGCGGCGTGAGGAGGACGATCACCTCCCTGCGCGTCACCTTGTCGACGGTCTGCCGGAACAGCGCGCCGAGGTACGGGATCGAACCGAGGCCCGGCACCTGCTTCGTCGTCTGGTCGACCTGGTCGGAGATCAGTCCGCCGATCGCGATCGTGTTCCCGTCGCGCACGAGGACGTTCGTCGTCACCTCGGTCGTCGTCTCGGACGGCAGTCCGGAGACCGAGTCGATCTGCCCCGCCGAGTTCTCCGGGTGGATCTCGAGCCGGACGAACCCGTCGGACGAGATGAACGGCCGGAAGCGGAGCTGCGTCCCGATGTCGAGGAACTCGACCTCCTGGACCGTCGCCGTCTCCGTCGTCGTCGCGGTCAGGTAGCCGAGCTTGGCGCCGATGATGATCTCGGCCCGCTGACGGTCGACGCAGAGGACCCGCGGGTTGGCGAGGACCGTGGTGTCGGTCACGCGTTCGAGCGCCTCCACGAAGACCGCGATGTCGTCGGTCACGTAGCCGAGGTGGAGCCCGTCGGTGTTCAGATCGCTCGCGAACCCCGCCGTCCCCGCGACCTCGAACCCCGCGGCCACCTCCGGCGCGAGCGCCGGGCCGAGGGAGAGCGTGTTCAGGTTGCTGATCGGCGCCAGGTCGGTGAAGTCGATGCCGGAGAGCGTGTTGAAGTCGACGCCGAGCTTCGTCTCGTCGTCGAGCCGGACCTCGAGGATCGTCGCCTCGACGAGGACCTGGCGGGGGCGGCGGTCGAGCTCGGCGAGGACGTCGCGGATCCGGCGGACCACCTCCGGGCGGTCGACCACCATCAGCGCCTCCCCCCCCGCCGGCCGGTTCCCGCCCGCCTCCGTCGGGTCGCTCGGGATCCCCTGCTCGGGGTCGGTCGTGGCCGCGATCTTCCCGTCCGCCGACTTGAGCGGCTCCACCAGCTTCAGCGCCTCGGAGGCGGTCAGGTAGTCGAGCCAGACGACCGCCGACTCGAGCTCGGGGGCGGCGGCCGGCGCCTCGACCGCGGCGGCCGGTCGCTCGACGACGTAGAACGGCCCGTCCTTCCGGAACGTGTAGCCGTTGACGGACAGGACCGCGCGCAGCGCCTCCTCGACCGGGACGTCGAAGAAGTTCATCGTCACCTTCCGGGTGACGTCGGCGCCGGCGACGATCGACACCCGGTACTCGAGCGCGAACGTCTTCAACACGCTCGAGAGGTCGGTCTCCTCGAGCGACATCGTGACCCGCTCGTCGCCCGGCATCCCCGCCTGCGGCGCCGCGACGCGGACCGGGGCGAGCGCCAGCACGAGACAGAGCGTCGAGATCCTCATTCCTTCTCCTCCGCGCCGTGCATGGCGATCCGGTAGGTGCCGAACCGCCCGCCGACCACGATCGATCGATCCTCGATCTCCATCACCGCGAAGCCGGACGTCTCGTCGCCGACCTCCACCACCTCGCCGCCGAGCACGGCCTTCGCGCCGCGCGGGAACTGGAAGATCGCCGTCAGCCGGAGGTCGCGCGCGCGCAGCCGCTCGGCGTCGCCGACGTCCTCTCGTTCGGTCACGGCCGGCGCCGCCGCCGCGTCGAGCGGGACCGGCGTCGTCGGGACGAGGAACGGGTCGTTCACGGCGGGGAACGCCTCGACCGGCCGCGCCAGCTCGCGCAGCGCCCGCGCCTCCTCGGAGATGCGGATGAACTCGGCGCGGATCGCGGCCGGCGACCGCCGTCCGTCGGTGTCGACGAGCTCTCCGGCCGAGGCGGTCGCCTCGGCCGCGCCGGCCGGCCGCCCCGAGGACCGGGCGCCCGCCACGAGCCGAGGCCCCCAGACGAACGCCGCGATCACCGCCCCGAGGATCAGGACCGCCGCCTTGCCGGGGCTCTGGCGCAGCTCCCGGAGGAACCGATCCTTGACCGACTCGCTCACCGGTTCCCTCCCGATTCGGAGGCGACGGAGTACGAGGTCAGCTCGACCTGCGCCCGGAGCGGCGCGTCCCGTTCGAGCTCCGGCTCGAGGGTGATGCGCGTCGCCCGCGTGTGGCGCGGGAGCGACTCGACCTCGAACAGGAACCGCACGATCTGCTCGTACGACCCGGAGACGGTGATCGTGAGCGGGTGCGCCGTGACCGGCCCCTGCGGCTGCGCGGGGTCGGGTCGGATGGAGCGCGAGCGGAGGCCGCACGCGCCGACCACCGCGTCGATCTCGCGCAGCCGCGCGTCCCCGTCGACCGAAGTCGGGACCAGGCGGTCGAGCTCGGCGAGCGCGTCCCGGAACTCGCTCAGGTACCGCTCGAGGTCGTCGAGCCCGCGCGTGAAGTCGTCGCTCTTGCAGATCTCGGCGCGCGTCGTCCGGAGGCGCCGCGACTGCGACTCCACCTCGGCGGCCGCCGGCCGGTAGAAGAGCTGCACGTAGGTCAGCCCCGCGAGCACGAGGCCCGCCACGTACGCGAGGTCGGAGGCGCGCCGGGAGTTCATCGCGCCGCCTTCCGCCGGTGGAGCAGGCTGGCGTCGAGCCGGGCCGGGGAGCCGGCGGCGATCCCGAACTTCTTCCGCCGCACGCCCCCGCCCCCTTCGTCCTCGGAGAAGACCATCGACGCGCGACGGACCAGCGGCTGGGCCTGCAGCGCCTCCAGCA
>JBICIB010000520.1:0-5889 GCA_043101415.1 Planctomycetota bacterium JB042
TTCCGATCTGCGCCCCGTCCCCGGCGGCGCGGGCCGCGGGCGTCTCGGGCCGACTCCTCCGAGGATTCTCGCTCACACCCGAGGCCGCCGCGGACTCTCCCCCTTCGTCGCGCCACCCCGCACCGAATCGGGAGAAGACCGATGCTCCGAGACCTCGTGCCCGCCGCGCTCCTCGCCGCCACGTTCGCCCCCGGCGCCGCCGCCGGACCGTACGAGATCACCCTGCCGGTCGACGGGCTCTCTCCCGCCCGGCGTCCCGCGCTCGTCGACGCGCTGACCCGCCACCTCGGCGAGGCCCCGCGCGAGGTCGAGCTCTCCCCGCGGACCCTCACCTTCGTCGCCGGCGGACTCTCCGCGACGCAGCTCGTGCGGCTGACCGCCCTCGAGGCGGCGGTCGCCGAGGCCGGGGGGAGGGTCGCCCGCGAGCGGTTCCGGCTCCGTCCCCAGGAGGTCGGCCTGACCGTCTCGGCGCGGTCCTCCCTGTCGCTCCCGGCGCTCGACCTCGCGCTCGGCCGGATCGAGGGGGCCTCCGTGGCGCCGTTCGGCACCGTCGTCGACGGAGCGCGCCTGGTCCGGGTGGTTCGCGTCGGAGGTCCGCTCGACCTCGGCGCCCTCGAGCGGTCGCTCGCCGAGGCGGGGGCGCGGCTCGACGACCTCGCGTGGAGCCACTGGGACCGAGGGTTCGGCCTGGAGAGCGACGGCTCGCCCTCGCACTCCCACCACGCGGGGTCGACGGACGCGATCGTCGCCGGGCCGGCCGACGGCACGAAGCCCGGTCAGAGCGGGGCGTCGACGCCGAGCAGCTCGTCGATCCGCTCCAGCAGCACGGAGGGGCCGAACGGCTTCGTCAGCAGCGACGTCGGCCCGGCCCCCAGCGAGTCGAGCCGCACGTCGGCCGAGGCGTAGCCGGAGACCAGCAGGGCCGCCAGTCCGGGGCGCCGCTCGCGCAGGAGCTTCACGAGGTCGAGGCCGCTCCGCTTCGCCAGCACGATGTCGGTGACGATCAGGTCGATCCTCTCGTCCGCGCGGTCGTCGGCGAGGCGGAGCGCCTGCTCGGCGCTCTCCGCGGCCAGCACGCGGTATCCCCGCTCCGTCAGGGCGCGGCGGAGGACTCCGAGCACGCTCGGATTGTCCTCGACCAGCAGCACGACCTCGCCCCCGCCGCGCACGGTCGTCGGCGCGCGGCGCGGCGACGCGCCGGGGAGCGGTCCGTGGTGGGCGGGGAAGACCGCCTCGAACGTCGTCCCGACCCCCGGCTCGCTCGCCACGGAGATCCGCCCGCCGGCCTGCTCGACGATCTGTCGGACCGCCGCGAGGCCGATCCCGCTCCCGACCTCCGGGTCCTTGGTCGTGAAGAACGGCTCGAAGACGCGGTCGAGGATCTCGGGCGCGATCCCTTCCCCCTCGTCGGTGACGCGGAGGGAGACGCGGTCGTCCGGCGCGTCGGCGCTGGCGATGGTGATCCTCCCGCCGCCGGGCATCGCGTCGCGGGCGTTGATGGCGAGGTTCAGCAGCGCGAGCTCGATCTGCGACCGGTCCGCGACGATCGGCGCGCCCGCGCGCAGGTCGAGGTCGAGCCGGATCCGCTCGCCGAGCGCGCGCTCCAGCATCGGCGTGAACTCCGGCACCAGGGCGTTCAGGTCGAGCGGCTTCGGGTCGAGCGCCGAGCGCCGGCTGAACGCGAGCAGCTGCCGCGTCAGCTTCGCCGCCCGTTCGCACGTCCCGACGATCCCCTCCGCGAGTTCGCTCGACTCCGGGTCTCCGGGGTGCCGCTCGAGGATCGCCTCGGCCGACCCGAGGATCACGGTGAGGAGGTTGTTGAAGTCGTGCGCGACGCCGCCGGCGAGCCGGCCCATCGCCTCGTGCGCCTGCGTGCGTCGGAGCTGGAGTTCGAGCTCGTGCCGCCGCGTGATGTCGAGGAAGCTCGCGCGGACGATCTCCCGGTCGCCGTTCGGGAGCCGCACGAGGTGGACTTCGGTCAGCGTCTCCCGGCCGCGCCGATCGCGCACGGTCCATTCGAACGCCACGTCCTCGCCGCGGCGGGCCGCGGCGAGGTGTTCGCGGAACCTCTCGACCGACCGGGCGCCGTCGGGTTGACGCTCGGGGCCGATCTCGTCGATCGGGAGGCCGTCGAGGTCGTCCGCCGCGACCCCCAGCAGCCGCTCCGCCCGCGCGTTCCCCCCGACGAGCCGGCCGGTCCCGGCGTCGACGGCCACGATCGCGTCCGGCGCGTTCTCGATCAGGACCCGCAGCCGCTCGGCGATCGACTCCGCTCGGTCCCTCCGCTCCCGGGCGAGGAGGAGCAGGCGCGCCAGCGCTCCGGCGAGCAGGAGCCCGAACGCCAGCAGCGCCTCGTCGACCCACGTCCCGCCGGCCGCGTTCCGGCGCATCGGCGCGACCACGCTCAGGGTCAGCCGCTGTCCGGCGATCCGAACCGGCGACTCGGCGAACGACGGGTCGGGGACCGCCTCGATCCGGAGGCCGAACGCGCCGATCAGGTCCTCCCCGTGCCGCAGGAAGAAGGCGAACTCCTCGTGATCGGCGATCCCGTCCACGCACGCGCCCAGGAGGTCCGGCAACCGGAGGACGGCGTTCAGGAAGCCGCGCGTCCCGCCGTTCCGACCGACGCGGAGGTACGCCGCGAGGCCGAAGCCGCCCTGCAGGAGACGCAGCGGCGGCGTGAAGACGACCTCGCCCGACTCGCGCGCGCGAGCGAACGGCCCGCCCGCGATCGGATGCCGCGAGAGGTCGAACCCGAGGGCGTCGCGGTTCGGGGCCTCCGGCTCGACCCACCGGATCGTGCCGTCCGGATCGACCCAGTTCAGCGCCTGCAGGCCGTGGTGTTCCCGCTGGTACGAAGCCGAGCAGCGCCGGAACGCCGCCTCGTCCTCCGGCGGGACGAGGAGGACCTCGGCCGCGACGCGGCGCAGCCCTTCCTCGTGGCGCGCCAGGAAGTCCTCGATGCGGATCGCGACCTGCCGCGACGTCGCCTCGAGGCGCGTGCGGAGCGCATCCCGCTCGCGCGCCTGGACCCAGAGCCAGCTCCCCACGAGCAGGCTTCCCAGCAGCACGAACCAGACGGAAGGCAGACTCGCCACTCGGCGCATCACGTCCCGACTCCCCGACGCGTTCCCCGATTCGCCGGCGGCGCGCCGACTTCAGACGCATCTCGGACGACGCCATGGTATCCCGGAATCGAGTCTCGTTCATCCGCCGGACCGCGCGGTCCCCCCCGAGCCGGCCGGGACGGCCCCCGAATCGCTCCGGCGCCTCCACCCGCGCGGAAATCCCTCCCGGCCAACGACCTGAGCGATCGCGCGGGGCCGCGGCGGCCGCGAAGGTGCGGGGAATCCTCCGGTCCGTCGGTAGCTCTCCCACCCGGGCTCCGTATGGAGGACGGCGACCCGATCGGCGGGTCGGTCGGAGAGGAGTCCCGCTCGGTGCAACGCTCGCGTGCGCACGACCGCCGCGGGGAGAGGTCGGTCCGCCCGGCCCCTTCCGTGGAGGCGGTCTGCCTCGAGGGGCTGCTGCGGACCGGCGACCGGGACGCGGCGTTCGAGCTCCTCTCGCGATGCACGGACCGCTTGCGGGGGTACCTGCGGATGAGGTTCGAGGACGCGCTCGGCGGCCGCACCGGAGTGGAGGAGATCGTCTCCGCCGCGATCTGGAAGGCGATCGAGCACGGCGACCGCTACCGCCCGTCCCGCGGCGAACCGGCGTTCTGGCTCTGGCGCATCGGCGTGCACCTCGCGCAGGACGAGCTCCGCAAGCGCGCCGTCCGACGCCGCCACGAGTCGGGCGCCGCGGTCCGCGAGACCCGCCGGCCGGGACGCGGGGAGGAGGAGCTCGCGCGCGCGGTCCGCGAGCTGATCGCCGCGCTCCCCGACCCGCGCCACCGGGCGATCCTCGACGCCGACCTCGCGCACGGAGGCCTCGCCCCGGCGAGGGCGCTCGCCGAGGAGTTCGGGCTCGCCGAGCAGACGGTCCTGAACCTCCGCCGGGAGGCCCGCGTCGCGCTCCGTCCCCGCCTCGAGAGGCTGCTGCACGATGGCGCGTGAAGAGGACCGCGTCTGGTACGAGGCGATCCGTCGGCTCGCTCGGCCGCCGGCGGCCGACCCGCTCTCCCCCCGCGAGGCCCGCGAGGAGTACCGCGGCTCGCCGGAGGAGCCCCCGGTCCCGCAGCTCCACCCGAGGTCGAACGCGTCGTCGGACGTGCGCGCGACCTCGCCGTCCGGTTCGAAGCCGCATCCCCCGAAGGAGGATCCCATGCTCGACGCGTCGCTCCCGCTCCCCCTGCCGTTCGATTCGCCCGCGCCCCGCGCGCGCCGTCGGCGTCCGGCGCCGGCCCTCCCGTCCTCCCGGTCCCTCGTCGCCGCGGCGGCGCTGCTCGGCGCGATCGGGGCCGTGTTCCTCTGGCCGCGCCCGTCCCCCGGACCGGCGCGCGGTCCCGAGACGCCCGTCGCGGCGGTCGCTCCCGCGGCGGTGGACGAGTCCGCCGGCGGGGTCGACCCGGTGTCGCCGGCGCCGACCGGGGAGGGCGCCTCGAGTCCGGACGGGGAGACGACGAAGCCTCTCCCGACCGACTCGGCGAAGCCGGAGAAGACGCCGAAGCCGGAGGCGGGGACGAAGGCGAAGCAGAAGCAGAAGGGCGCGCCGAAGGGGAAGGGGGCCACCCTCGCCCTCCTCCCGATCGTCCGGCTGTCCGACGGCGGGTTCCGCGTCGGCGAGGAGGAGCTGACGGCCGAGCAGGCGGAGCTGCGCTTCCAGGAGCTCGATTCGCCGTATCACACGCGCGGACCGCACGTGACGCTCTACACCACCAACGGCGTCGAGTTCGGGGAGAGGATGCTGGTCACGGCGGAGGCGGCGTACCGACGCGCCCACCAGTTCTTCGGGAAGGCGCCGGACGGGGGGCTCCACGTCTACGTGACGCGCGGCACCGACCAGTACAACGTCCTCGGCGGCCAGCTCGGCGGCGACGAGAAGTCGTCGGCGTTCTACGCCTTCTCCACGCCGTGGCTCGGCGGCGAGGGGGAGTGGATGGAAGGCGAGAAGGAGTTCCCGTTCGACCTCCTCGCGGTGACGCAATTCAGCCAGGCGGAGTCGCTGACCGACGTCTACGTCACGCACGCGACGGTCGAACAGTTCGTCCGCCGGCTGGTCGGCCCGGACGCCGCCGACCCCGCGCCGCGGTGGTTCGTCGACGGCGTGGCGTGCTACCTCGGACGCTGGCAGAAGCCGAACCTCGCCCCGTGGAGCCGCGACCGTCTCCTCTCGCTCGGCGGCGCGCCGGCCTTGAAGTCGTTCTTCCGGAAGTACACGCCGACGGAGGGGAACGTCCTCGCCGCCGGCGCGGTCGTCCGGTTCCTGAAGGGGGACGAGTGCCCCGAGGCGGCGCGGGAGGCGTTCTCGGCCGCCATCGTCGCCGTGAACGACGGCCGTCGCGTCTCGAAGTCGTTCCGGAGGCTGGAGAAGGAGCTCGCCGGCGGGGACGACCGGTTCCTCGACTCGCTCGAACGCTGACCCCCAACCCTCGGAGAGTCGGAGGACCTCCCGCGGGGCGCGCCGCCCGACCGGCGCGCCCCGCCTCTCGTTCGGGACCGCGCGACGCCGTCCCGCGGCCGCGAGGCGCGCGAGAATGCGCACGAACTTCCGAGGCCGGGCACTAGACTCGGGGGCTCGACCTCTCCGTCCCCCGAACCCGAGGCAGACCATGAACCTGGGTGGATTCGCCGATCGCATCGCGCACGTCGACCTGACCGCCGGCACCGTCGAGTCGAAGGGGATCCCCGAGGAGTGGGCGCGCCGCTACATCGGGGCGCGCGGCCTCGGCGTCCGCTACCTCCTCGAGAACGGCCCGACGGTCGACCCAGATCGGAAGAGCACACG
>JBICIB010000521.1:0-3101 GCA_043101415.1 Planctomycetota bacterium JB042
AGGCGACCGCGACGACCGGGAGGGCGACCGCCTGACCGATCGGCGCCGTCCACGGCCAGGTCGCCTGGAACTCGGACATGCGGAGATCGGCGTTCCGGTGGTTCGGTCGCCACGCGACCGCCTCCCCCTGGTGGGTCAGGCCGGCGAGCGACGCGACGCGCCGGTAGTTCGCGAAGGCGTACGACGTCAGGAAGAGGGCCGGCGAGAGCGAGGGCGCGCCGCCGACCCCCTCGGTCAGCACGACGTCGGCCGCGTCCATCTCGCGCTGCACCTCGTCGTAGAACCGCGCCTCCGCGACGTGGTAGACCGGGAGCAGGACGCACGTCCGGCCGGTCTCGGCGTGGGTGAAGGTCGTGAAGCCGAGCCAGAGGTCGCCGGCGACCCCGTCGCTCCCCGAGTAGAACTCGAACCCTCGCTCCGGGAGTTCGGACGTCTCGAGCGTCGTCGACGGCGCGCGACATCCCGCGGCGGCGAACCCGACGAGCACGGCGGCGAGAGGAGCGGAGCGGCGTGGGCGGCGGAGCATGCGCGCCCGAGCATAGAGGCGGTGTCCGCGACCTCTCCGGCCGTTCTCGTCCGCGCGCGCTCGGCGGCCGGCCCGTCGAAGCAGTCATGCGGCGTCGGCGCCGGTCACCCTCCCTCTTCGTCCTTCGTCGCCGCGAGCGTCACCGCGGCCGTCTCGTCCGACCGGACCTCCGCGATCGCGCTCCCGGCGGGCTCGCGCGTCATCCCGGAGTCGCCGAGGGAGAGGAGCTTCAGCGTGACGACGTGGCTCCCGGGGGCGATCCCCTCGATCGCGATCGGCGCGTCCGCCTGCTCGCGGAGCACCATGCGTCCGAACACCCGCTCGCCGTCCCGCTCGACGGCGAGCTCGAGCATCCGGGCCTCGGGCGACAGTCCCTCGATCGTCACCTCGATGCGCCCGGGAGGGTCGAGCTGGAACGCGACGTGCGCCGTCGCTCCGGCCGCGACGACGACCGGGCGCGACGTCCGCCCGGCGTCCGCGACCGACGCCGCGACGACGAACCGCCCGGGGGGGAGCTCCGGGACGGCGAACGTCCCGTCCGCGGCGATCGTGCCCCGAGCGACCTCGGCGCCGCCGGGGTCCGCGCGGACGACGACGCTCCCGCCGAGCGGTTCGGTCCGCCCGAGCACCCGGACCGACCCCTCGATCCGTCCGGTGACGACGTCGACGTCGACGCGCTCGACGCGGCCGCGGGAGACGGAGATCGTCCGCTCCGCCAACGGGTGCGGGCTCCGGTCGCCCGTGACCGCGAGGACGTACGAGCCGGACGGGACGCGCGTGATCTCGTACCGGCCGCGGTGACCGGTCCAGGCGACCCACGGGGAGACGCGGGCGGCCGCGTCCGTCTCGGCGGCGGGGCGGAGCCAGACGCGGCGGCTCTCGCGCGGGACGCCGTCGACGCGGACGCGCCCCGCGACGGCGCCGCCGAGCGCGCGGAGGTCGAGGTCGATCCGCGCGGTCTCGCCGGCGGAGACGGCGACCGTCGGGTGGGCCGCGCGGAGCGGCGCGAGCGTCTCCGCGAGCGCACCGCCGCGGAAGCTCCGGGCCGACTCCGCGTGGACGTCGCCGGGGACGCACTCCCACACGCCCGGCGCGAGGTCGTCGAACGCGAAGGCGCCGGCCGCGTCGGTCCGGGCGACGAGGGCCGGCGCGTCGGAGCGGGACAGGACGACCGGGAGGTCGTGGCGCGGCGCGCCGTCGAGGCCGCGGACCGCGCCGACGACGCGGCCGGCGGCGACGAGCGCGATCCGGAACGGAGCGTCCTCGCTCGTCGCCGGCGGGACGTCGATCGCACCGATCCGGCGCGGCGCGAACGACCCCGCCTCGACCCGGAGGTGCTCGACGTCGGTCGGTCCGCGCGGGAGGAGGAAGCGTCCCCCCGCGTCGGTGTCGACGTGCGCCCGCTCCCGGCCGGAGCCCTCCACGACCGGGACGCCGTGGAGGATGCGGAAGTCGGCGTCGTGGGGGACGACGAGGCGGACGCGGGCGTGCGCGAGCGGGCTCCCGTCGTCGGCCCGGACGACCACGCCGTGGAGGCCGGCCGGCGCCGGGAGCGGCACGAGCGACAGGACGATCGGACCGATCTCGAGGCGCCCCCCCGGCTCGATCGGCGGCGACTCGATCGCTTCGTATCCCGTCGCGGCGGCGACGACGCGGCCCGTCCCCTCCCTCGGGGCCGGAACTCGATACCGGCCGGGGGCGCCGTCGGGTCGCGGGCTCGCGAAGAACCGTCGCGGGCCGGCCGGAGGGCCGTCCTCCCGCCACTCGCAACGGGTCAGCGTCACCGGCGCGCCCGATCGCGCGTCGACCGCCGTCACGAGGACGACCGGGAGGCGCGGGACGACGAGCTCGAGGTCCGTCGCGGGCGCGGTCGCGACGACGGTCTCCGCCTCGCCGAACGCCGCCTCGACCACGCGGAGCTCCTGCGCCTCGCCGCGGGGGAGGCCGTCGAGGACGAACGTCCCGTCGCCGCCGGTCCGGGCGGGACGCGGCCGCGCTCTCCGGCCGGCGTCTCTCGGCTGCGCGACGAGGGAGACGTGCGGGACGGGGACGCCGTGCTCGTCGACGACGCGGCCGGAGATCGACGCCGCGCGGGCGAGCTCGACCCGGACCTCGACCGTCTCCCCGGCGACGACGTCGACCCCGATCCCGCCGAACGCGTCGACCGAGACGTGCCCGTCGGCGGCGGCGCCGAGCCGGGCGCGTCCCGCATCGAGCCCCTCGAGGACGAACCGACCGGCCGCGTCGGTCGTCGCGGGCGGGGACGGCCCCGGAGAGAGGAGTCCGACCGTCGCGCCGGCGAGCGGCCGGCCGAGGTCGTCGACCGCGACTCCTTCGATCCGGCCGGCCGCGCCGAGGACGAACGTCCCGCAGTCGGTGGTGCGGCCGGGCCACGAGGGGTAGGTGCCGCGGCGGAGCGGCGCGCGGTCGCGGCGGTGCAGGAAGAGGGTGTAGCGCCCTCCGGCCGGGACGCCGTCGAGGCGGAACCGTCCCGCGGCGTCCGACGCTCCGGAGACCGCGCCGGCGTCGTCGGCGGCGGGGACGGGGGCGCCGGTGAACGGGTCGACGGTCGCCG
>JBICIB010000522.1:0-4880 GCA_043101415.1 Planctomycetota bacterium JB042
GCGCGCGGCGCTCCCGCCGGGGTTCGGGGTCGAGGCCCGCGCGCTCACCGCCCTGCGTCGCGCCCGCGGCGACGCCGGGCGTGCCCTCGGCCTGGTCGACCGGCGGATCGCCGAGCTGCATCTGAACGCGCTCCAGGCGTCGCTCTTCAACGAGGTCCTGGCCGAGCGGATCGACTCGTACGACCGGTTGATCGACGGCGACGTCGCCTGGCTGCATCGGAACGGCGCGGTGTTCGACGTCCCGGACGCGGCGGCCGAGGCGGCGCGGGCGGCGGCGTTCGAGATCAGTCCGTCCGGCCCCTTGATCGGTCCGAAGTGCAGGGCCGCGTCCGGGCCGGCGGGGGAGATCGAGGAGGCGGTCGCGCGGCGCCACGACCTCCCGGAGACCAGCCGGTTCCGCGCGCGGTCGGTCCGGGGCGGGAGGCGGCCGCTCCGGGTCCCGCTGGAGGAGGTCGACGTGAGCGCGGTCGACGGGGGGATCGCGTTGCGGTTCCGCCTCCCTCCGGGGTCGTACGCGACCTCCGTGCTGCGGGAGGTGACGAAGAGCCCCGCCTTCAACGGGCCGTCCGGCCGGCACGTAGGTGGAGCGGAGCGTCCGCCGGGGTGATAGAGTTCCCCCCGAATCCCGATCTCGGAGCCGATTCGAATGCTTCCCCTCGCCCCGCTGCTGACCGCCTCGCTCCTCCTCCAGAACCCCGCCGCCGGGGACGAGGCCTCGACGACGCCGAGCGTCCCGTACCCGATCCAGGAGACGGTCGACGCGGCCGAGGGGGACGGAGAGGCGATCCTGCGCCGGCTGGTCGACGGCATGGGCCGGGACGGCCTGGAGGAGCTGGAGCGGATCGGGTTCACCACCGAGTACTGGAACTGGCGCGGCCCGAAGCTCGCCTACTACGAGAAGTTCCGGACGAAGGGGAGCTACGGCCCGAACCCGAGGGGGCTGGTGCGCGAGGCGACGATCTCTCCCGACTCCGGGCAGTCGCAGGACGTGCGGTTCGTGGTGAACGAGGACGATCGGTTCTACGTGCAGAAGACGACCGTCTCCTCGTCGTTCCAGGCCGAGCAGATGGCGACGCATTCGTACTTCAACCAGCTCTTCCTGGTGCTGGGGCCGTGGCTCGTCGAGCGGGCCGGCGCGGACGTGGCGTACGAGGGGGTCGCGACGCTGTCGACCTTCACGCCCCGGACGTACGTCGCCCCCGAGGAGGACGGCAGCGGCGGGTTCAGCAACTACGAGCCGGAGGAGCTCCGCTGCCACAAGCTGCGGGTCGCCCTGCCGCCGGAGTTCGAGGGCGCGAACGGCCCCGAGGCGATCCTCTGGGTCAGCCTGGGCGAGGAGCCCCGGCTGGTGGCGTTCCGGTCGCTGGTCGAGTCCCGGGCGTACGCCTACGGCCGGACCGAGCCGATCTACCACCTGGTGGAGTGGCAGGAGGTCGGCGGCATCCGCGTCCCGCGGACGATCGACATGTCCCCGCCGAACGACGCCGAGCGCCAGGAGCGGATCGTCGTCGCCGACGTCGAACTCGACGTCGAGGTCGAGGACGCGGAGCTCCGGCGCCCCTGACGGCCGGCCGTCGTCGCCGGGGCCCGGCCTCGGGCTCCGAGCTCGCGTCAAACGATTCCGCCCCAGGGAGTTGGGCCGGGTGCCGGGTCTGCTTGACCCCTCCCGTTACGTGACGTATCCTTCGTCCTATACGTGTCGTGGGAAGTTGCGGGAGCGGCGTTCGACCTCGCCCAGCGGGTCGGCCGTCGGATCCATGCCGAGCGCGGCGCCGGTGCCCCACCCCGGACGATCGCGCGAGCCCGCTTGCCGAGCCCGGCCCCCCTGCCGGCTCAACCGGAGATGCCTCGTGGTGCGATCCACCCTGCTCGCCAGCTTCGCGTCCGCCGCCCTCGCCCTGCTCGCGCCGTCCGCGCGGGCCGACGTCGATCCCGTGATGTCGATCAACGGGGCCTCGGGGGACAACACGACGATCGCGACGCTCACCAAGCTGACCCCGCTGAACATCACGGTGACCGGCACGCCCGGGGCGCCGTTCTCGATCCTCATGTCGAACCAGGCGAACACCGGGATGGCGAACGGCTGGTTCCTCCAGCCGTGGACGGACATGGCGAACGTGACGTCGCCGGTCCACCCCGTGTTCGACGGCATCGGGACCGACTACATCGAGCAGCAGATCGGCCTCCCGGCGACGGACATCCTCCCGAACCCGAACCCGGCTCCCGTCTTCCGGCTCGATGCGAGCGGCGAGTTCGTGCTGAACGGGTTCGTGCCCGAGATGGCGTTCCTCGTCGACGAGAACGCGGCCGCGCCGTTCGGCCCGGGCAACCCGGTCCCGATCGCGCTCGAGGAGCCGGCCCGCCTCTTCATGCAGGTCGTCGCGGTCGACACCGGGGACCTGAGCGTCCGGGTGGGGAACGGCATGACCCTCGACTTCTCGTCGGTCGCGTTCCCGGCGACCGTCGGCTACTCCGAGGCGCAGAACGCCGCCGCGTCCACGTTCGTGCTCGACCAGCGGCAGAACCTCGGCAAGATCGACGACGGCGACCTCTCGGACGCCTCGGTCGCGCCGTTCGTGAAGGATCCGGAGTTCCAGGCGACGTTCGGCGACAACGTCGACCTCTGGTCGATCACGCTCGCCGGGCCGACCGAGGCGAACCGAGGGAGCCTCCCGGTCGACGGGATGACCGCGCCGGACACGGCGCTGAACTTCCTGTGGGACTACTCGTCCACCCTCGAGTTCCAGACCGGCAAGGGGCTGAACCGGAACAACGAGAACTACGAGTACCCGCGCCTCGTCCTGCCGGGGAACCGCGAGCTCTTCCACTGGAGGAACGGCAGCACCAACCCGCCGTCGTTCGGCTTCGGCATCCTGTTCAAGGACACGATGACGTTCCGGAACCTCGTCCCGCCGTCGTTCGGGACGTTCACGGAGACGGCGACCCGCTCGCCGTGGGAGCTCGAGGTCGCGGTCACGCCGGACGGCAACCGCGCGCTCGTGGTGCTCGACCGCTCGAGCGACCTGTTCAGCGGCCAGCCGTACGACCGCGCGTTCACCCTCTACCTCGAGGAGAACGTCGCGGCGAGCCCGTTCCCCGGCGCGAACAAGCTGATCAAGGAGCTGACCCCGACCTCGTCGCTCGGCGAGTTCCGCCGGTGCTGGGAGGAGGGCGTCACGTTCATCAGCGACAGCGGCAGCGGCTGGTACGCGTTCATGACGTCGACGACCAGCACCAGCACCTCCGAGTCGCTCTACCCGAACCGCATGTGGAAGGTCCACATGAACGGGACCGACCTCGCGCTGAAGATCTTCCCGTTCGGGGACTTCAGCTGGGTCCAGCACATCAACCGGGTCTCGTTCGCGAACGAGGCGGCGGACACGCTCTGCGTCATCGCCGGGACCCAGGCGATCGCCGAGAACATCATCTCGATCACGAACGTGACGCAGATCGGCTCGTACGTCCCGCTGAACATCACGCAGTTCACGGGGAACGTCGTGCTGATGGAGTCGTCGCACTGCACCGACGGGACGGCCAGCTGGACGAACATGTCGCTGTCCGGCGAGCTGTTCGCCGCGGCGACGGCGAGCGGGACGACCGCCGCGGTCCCGTTCGTGGCCCGCACCGACGGGGCGACCGCCGGGAACATTTCCTCGTTCGTCGAGGACCTCGGGCAGGGCGGTCAGTTCGACCTCGACGACTTCCCGTTCACCCAGGGACTGCACATCACGGACGACGACTCGTACCTCCTGTTCCACCAGGGGAAGCTGAAGGCCGGCGCCGCCAGCGACGCGTCCGACCAGTTCGTCGTGAACCTGACGACCGGCGAGATCCGGAACCTCACGCGATCGCTGAAGGGGCCGGAGTACGACACCGACACCCTGAAGGCGTACGAGGGTCCGTGGGACCTGGCGAACGCCGCCTTCGACGCGCCGAACACGGACTACGGCGGGTCGTTCTGGGGTCCGACGCGCGACTGGCTCTTCTTCTTCAAGGACGTCCACCTCTCGTCCGCGGATCGCTTCAACACGTACGCGATCTCGGTCGCGCCGGCGCTCGGTGGGGGACCGCCGACGTTCGCCATGGCGAACGTCAACGGCAACGAGTTCGAGTCGGTCTTCGGCGCCGAACCGCCCGCGTTCGGGACGAAGGACCTGATCACGAACACGGGGTTCTTCAACGAGCAGATCCCGAACTTCTTCCGGATCCGCCGCGTCGGCGGCCAGGGGATCCTGAAGAACTTCTATTACATGATCGGTCGGTACGCGGACGGGTCGGCCGGGACGACGGAGCACCTCTTCCTGTTCGACGGCGCGAACCCCGGCCCGGCGCTGCAGCTGACGAACTACAGCGCGACCTCCTCGCCGATCTCGGTCAGCGGGAACCCGACGATCACCAGCATCACGCCGAGCAAGGTCGAGCCGAAGGTCGCGTACGTCCTGAACGAGGTCGGACAGAACGGGCTGGCGCAGCAGGAACTGATCGTCCAGGACCTGAACAACTTCGGCGTCCCGGTCCGGATCCCCGTCGAGGCGAGCGCGCAGCCGGACTTCGACCGGGCGATCACCGCCGGCTCGATCCACTGGCTCCCGTACCTCCCGGGCGGTCTCGTCTACTCGGCCGGTTCGACGCCCCGTCCGAACTCCGGCGGGACGCCGATCACCGACGGCCTGACGGCCGGCGACGACGCGCGCAACCCGATCGACGCCACGCCGTACTTCTTCAACTTCCTCGACCCGGAGACCGAGACGCCGATCGCGGCGCCGCCGGCGCTGACCAGCCGGTCGGCGATGATCTGGGGTCTGTCGAACTGACGACGGCCGGCTACGAGCCCACGGTCCGCGCGTAGACCGCGCGGGCCCGGGCCTCGTCGGTCGTCC
>JBICIB010000523.1:0-3687 GCA_043101415.1 Planctomycetota bacterium JB042
CTCGGACGCCTCGGCCTTCTTCTCCGAGAAGAACGCCTCTCGATCCAACAACCACGACCTCACCCCGAACGACGACGTCCCCACCAGCCCCAGCACCAGGAACGTCACCGCCGCCGCGGTCGCCTTCCGGCGCCGGACGAGGTAGACGCCGCGCTCCCAGGTCGAGACCGGGCGGGTCGAGACCGGCTTCCCCTCGACGACGCACCGGACGTCGTCGGCGAACGCGGCGACCGACTCGTACCGGCGGTCCTTCGCCTTCGCGAGCGCGGCGTCGACGACGGCGGCGAGGTCGCGCGGGACGTCGGGGCGGACGGCGTTCAGGCGCGGCGGGAGCTGGGTCGAGATCATCTCGACCGCGTCGTACCGGTCGGCCGGGAGCGCGAACGGGAGGCGTCCGGCGACCAGCTCGAACAGGATCACGCCGAGCGCGTAGACGTCGGTCCGGACGTCGATCTCCTCGGTCCGCCCCTGCGCCTGCTCGGGGCTCATGTACGGCAGCGTGCCGATCGCCTCGCCGCGCCGCGTCAGCTCGCCCGCGGCCGCGGCGGCCGGCTCGAGCGCCCGGGCGACGCCGAAGTCGAGGACCTTCAGCCGCCCGTCCGGGGTGACGAGGACGTTGCTCGGCTTCAGGTCGCGATGGAGGACGCCGCGCCGGTGCGCGTGGGTCACCGCGTCGCAGAGCTGGAGGAAGAGCGACAGCCGCTCCTCGAGGCCGAGGCCGGCCGCCTCCGCGTAGGCGGTCAGCGCGCGGCCGTCCTCGACCCACTCCATGACCAGGTACGGCAGGCGGCCGTGCTCGGTCTCCTCGCGGCCGGTCGCGTAGACCTGCGCGATGCCGTCGTGGTGCAGGCGCGCCAGGTACTCCGCCTCCGCCTCGAAGCGGGCGATCGAGGTGCGCGACAGCGGCGACTCCGGGTCGAGCGTCTTGAGGGCGACCCTCCGCGCCGGCGTCCGCTGGCGGGCGAGGTAGACCCGTCCCATCCCGCCGCGGCCGAGCAGGCCGAGGACCTCGAACTCGCCGATCCGATCGGGGAGCTCCGCCGCGTCCCCGCCTCCGTCGGCGCGGGCGACGCCGAGCTCTCCGGTGCTCTCGTCGGCGGCGAGCCACGCCTCGACGGCCGCCCGGAGCGCCGCGTCGCCGCCGCACGCGCGATCGAGGAACGCCGCCCGCTCGTCCTCGCCGAGCGACCGCGCCTCCCGGAAGATCCGCCCCGCCCGCTCGTACTCCTCGGGTGTCATCTCGTCCCCTCCCGTCCTCGCAATCGGTCCCGGAGCCACGCCTTCGCCTGGGCCCACGCGTCCTTGACCGTCGTCGGCGATCGGTCGAGCGCCCGGGCCGTCTCCTCGATCGTCATCCCGCCGATGTAGCGGAGCACCACGACGTCGCGGTGCATCGCGTTCAGCCGGGCCAGCTCGCGGAGCGCGTCGACGAGGTCGATCAGATCGATCGGCCGGCCGTCGATCGCCTCCTGCGCGTCGCCGAGCGTGGTGCGGTGCGCGTCGCCGCCGCGCTTCGCCGCGTGGCGCGCGCGGGCCTGGCTCGCGAGGACCTGGTGCATCGCGAGCGCGAGCGTCGCGAAGAGGTGGTCCCGGTTCCGCGGCAGGCGCGCGTCCTCGATCCGGGCCAGGCGGAGGTACGCCTCGTGGACGACCGCGGTCGGCTGCAGGGTCTTCCCGGCCCGGCGCGCCATGGACGCGGCCGCGACCCGCCGCAGGTCGTCGTAGATCAACGGCAGCCAGCGCTGGAACGCGTCGTCGCGCTCGAGCTCCCCGCACGACTCCATGGTCGCCCGCTCCTTCTTCCCGCCGGACGGCGACGTTCTACCTCGCGTCGAGAGATTCGGCGATCCCTTTCCGGCCGGTTCGCGGGCCGACCGCGTGGTTCCGGGTGACCCCCGTCCCCTCGCCCCGGAGCCCGAGACCGTGAAGATCCGCCCCCTGACCGACCGCGTCGTCGCCCGCGCGGTGTGGGCCGCCCGGCGCGCCGACGCCGGCTCGCGTCCGCCGCGTCTCCCGTTCACCGCCCGCGTCGTGCTCGTCCGGATGCAGCCGTTCGTCCGGCGCGCGGCGACCTGGATCGTCCGGAGCGACGGCGCGCCCTCGCTTCGGGACGACGTCGTCCAGGACGCCCTGATGGTCCTCGGGACCCGTCTCGGGCGGCTCGAACGGGTGAGCGTCGCCGGGCTGGAGGCGTTCGCGTTCGGGGTGGTCCGTCACCGCGCCCGGACCCTCGCCGAGCGGGAGCGACGCCGGAGGGGGACCGATCGGCCGGGCGCGCGAGAGCCCGTCGATCCCGATCCTGGACCGGCCGACGTCGCGCTCCGGCGCGACTCGCTCCGTTCGGTCCGCCGCGCCGCGTCCGCCCTCCGTCCGGTCGAGCGCCGGGTCGCGGAGATGCTCTTCCACGGGACCGACTCGCGCCGCGAACTCGCGCGCCGGCTCGGGGTCAGCGTCCCCGCCGCGGCGATGCGGAAGAGCCGCGTCCTCCGCGTGCTCCGGGAGGCGGCGAGCCCGTAGGGAGCGGGCGGTCCGCTACACGAGCCGTCTCAGGAACGTCGTCGCCGGCGCCACGCGGATCCCCCCCTGCGACCGGAAGTCCTTCGTCCCGCTCGCCGACACCTGCCACGCCTCCGCGTCCGGGAACTTCGCGCTCAGGTAGCGGAGGCTCCGGTCCGGCGGGCCGTCGCTCGACTTGCATTCGACCAGGAGTCGGACTTTCCTCCTGTCGGTGACGACGAAGTCGACCTCCCGCCCGTCGGTGTCGCGGAAGTAGCGCAGCTCGAGGTCGAGTCCCTGCGTGTCCTGTTGGTGATGGACCCACTTCAGCAGGTGCGAGGCGACCAGGTTCTCGAACCGTGCCGCGGGGTCGTCGACGAGCGTCCAGTCGAAGTGATAGTGCTTTCGCGCCTTCCGGATGGCGCGGATGCGCGGGGCTCCGAGCGGCGGCAGTCGGAAGACGGCGTACAGCCGTTCGAGGATCGAGATCCAGCGCTCGACGGTCTTGTGGCTCAGCTCGAGATCCTCGCGCAGAGCGTTCACGGAGAGGAGCGAGCCGACGAGCTCCGGGAGCCGCAGCATCAGGGACTCGAGACGTCCGAGGTCGTCGACGCGCTCGAGGCTGGTGATCTCCTCGCGCACGAGGAGGTTCCGGTACTCGCGCGACCAGCGTCGCGCCTCGGTCTTCGAGCCGGAGAGGTACGGCTCGGGGAAGCCGCCCAGCTCGAGGAGATCGCGCAGCTCCTTCTCGGTCTTCAGGTCGAGCTCCGCGACCGACAGCGGATGGAGGTGGAGGAGGTGATACCGCCCCTGCAGCGAGTCACCGGAGTACCGATACAGGTCGAGGCGCGCCGAACCGGTCACGAGGACCTTCTGCCCTTCCGGCCGCCCGTCCCAGACTCCCTTGAGCCAGTTCCTCCAGCGCCGGTACTTGTGCAGCTCGTCGAAGACCCAGAGCTTCCCCGCAGGCAGTTCGCGGCGGAGGATGCGGTCCCGATCCTTGGCGACGTCCCAGTTCAGGTACCCGGTCTTCGCACCGGGGAGGGCGCGCGCCAACGTCGTCTTCCCCACCTGACGAGGTCCGGCGAGGAACACCATCTTGGCCGCGAGGTCGCGCCGGATCTGGGAGTGGAGGTACCGCCGCTCGGACATGAAGACCAGTGTACCGACATTTTTGCCTCGGGTCCAAAA
>JBICIB010000524.1:0-10975 GCA_043101415.1 Planctomycetota bacterium JB042
CTCCTCGACGGTCCCGAACGGCCCGACGTCGAGCGACTCGACCTCCAGCGAGAGCCGCGTCCGAGCGGCGTCGAAGCGCGCGCTCGCCTCGATCGACGCGGCGGAGAGCGCGAGCGCGCCGACCTCGAACGTGAACCCCTCCGCGCTCCCCTCGAGGCTCGTCTCCTCCGCCGAGAGGTCCCCCCGCAGTCGGAGCTCCTCGACGGCGACGCGGGCGCCGGCCACCTCGAGCTCGAGCAGGTTCCGCGCGCGGAGGCTCGCGGAGTGGCTCCAGCGGTCGCCCGGGAGACGCCGGATCCCGATCGACGCGCTCAACGAGGCGTCGAACGCCGGCCAGTGGAGCGCGCCCGTCGCGAGGAAGCTCCGGAACTCGCTCTCGAACAGGTCGAGCTCGACGTGCTCGATCGCGACGGAGAACCCGCCCTCCCCGAGGCTCCCCCACATCGGACCGGTCCGGTCGGAGAGGTCGACGTCGAACGCCTGGAAGAGGGACATCGTCACGCCGTTGTCGCCGATCGCGACGTCCCGTCCCTCGACGGTCAGCCCGCTCCGGGCGCCGAACCGCAGGAACGGAAGGACGTGGACCCGGAACCGCCGCGCGATCAGACCTCGGAACGGCTGCGCGAACCCGAACTCCGCGACTCGGGGGTGGACCGGCCCGCCGCCGAACTGGAACCAGACGTCCTCGAGGGCGAGCGTGATCCCGGTGCCGAGCAGCTCGTGCGGCGGCAACGAGAAGCCGGTCTCGTCGGCGAGCGCGAGCCGGAGGTCGGCGTCGAGGCTCGCCCCGCCCTCGAACCGGAAGATCGTCCGGTCGGACTCCTCACCCTCGGCCCGCAGCCAGCCGTTCTCCCAGATCAGCTCGACGACGACGCGCTCGATCCCGAGGAACGGCCTCGGCTCCTCGCCGACCACCAGCGTGAGCGCGTCGCCGTCGGGGGAGCCGAGCCGGACCTTGAACGCTTCGATCCCGGGGAACGCGAACTCGTGCCCGGCCAGGGCGAGGACGGAGACCCGGACCCGATGGCCGCGTGGATGGGGACGGAGCGGAGAGACCTCGATCGGGGACGGGAAGTCGGCGAGCCCGTTCGCGAACGCGTCGAACGAGGGCGGCAGCGGCGCGTCCGTCACGAGCGCGAGCAGCTCCCGGAAGAGGAGCGGCAGCGGGTACGACGTGCTCGGCGCGCTCATCGGACCGGGGCCTCGGGCGCGGGGGAGCACGGCGTGAGGAACCGCCGGTAGAGCCCGATCACGTCGAACAGCTCGGTCCAGTCCTTCTCGACGCCGACGTCGTCGACGTCCGGCGGATCCTCGATCCCGAACGGCGGGAACTCGAACACGCCCGTCTCGGGGAACGACTTGAGGAAGAGGTACTTCACGAGCTGGCGGCCGCCCCAGGACGCCGGCACGAGCAGGACGGGGTGACCCGGATGAGGCGCGGAGGCCGCGAGGTCGACCGACTCCCACTCGTAGTCGACGGTCCCGTCGCCCGACGGATCCGGCACGTACCCGAACACCTTCGAGTAGTAGTTCGCGCCGTGCACCGTCTTGTTCAGCACGGCCGCGAGCTCGGTGCAGAACGTCGGCGCCGCGTCCTCGATCATGTCCTCGTTCGCCGTGTTGCACCCGGCGACGAAGATCCCGACCGCGTCGGCGAAGACCTCTCGCAGCCGCTGGACGATCGGGGCGGGGAGGTGGCGGAGGTTGGAGATGCGGAGCTGGTGCGTCCGGTACTGGGTGAGGTCGTCCGGCCCCTCGGTGAGCCGCGGGGCGGCGTCCTCCCCCTCGCCCCCGCGGCCGCCCAACCTCACGATCTCCGCCGCGAGCTCCGCCTTGCGGGCGCCGGTGTGCTCCGGCCCGAGCGTCAGCCCCCCTTCCCAGGCGTGCGACAGGCTGAAGAAGTGGCGGATCCGGGGCGGCGCCACCGGTCCGGGCTGGAGCGCGCCGACGGCCCGGAGCCAGCCGATCGGGTCGTCGACCGCCACGACCTCGGTCGGCACGGAGGCGTCCCGCTTCGCCAGGAACTCGCGCAGGGTCTCGGCGACGTGGTTCACCGGGAGCTCGTCGCCCGGGTCGTTCGCGTGCACGATGACGTTCCGCTCGCTCACGCCGGCACCTCGGGGAGGACGAGCCGAGCGGAGCGGTCGTGGTCGAGGGTCCCGTTCTCCAGCTTGCTCGCCGGCCACGCGACGTGGACGTGCGAGGCGAGCCGCGCCGCCGCCTCGGTCCGGACGTCGTCCGAACCCGACTGGCCGACGTGCGCGGCGTACCCGGACCTCTCGATCAGCGCGACCGCGCCTCCCTGGAGCTCGTAGGAGAGGAGGGCGGTGCCGCGGTTCTCCAGCAGGACCTCGACCTTGCGGCAGGTGTCGACGGAGTTCCTCGCGATCAGCTCGTCGAGGAAGCGGCGCGCCGCGAGGAAGAGCGCGACGTGGACGACCGCGCGGACGTCCGCGTCGTCGGGCGGACCGGCGAGCGCGGAGAGCGCCGCGATCCCGTCGAGCGTGCTCGACTTCAGGTCGAGGGCGCAGCCGAACTGGTGGTTGCTGCGGCGGACCTGCGAGACGGCCTCGTTTCGCTCGGGGTTGCGCCAGCCGCTGTTGATCCGGAGCTCCCAGGCGTAGAGCGCGGGGTGCGCGTGCGGCAGGTTCGGATCGAGGACCTGCTGCATCTCGTCCGCGTAGAACCGCTCGAGGAGTTGGAAGACCCGCAGCGCCTCCTCGTGGTGATGCAGCACGTCGGAGTAGTTGCTGCTCCGGCGGAGCTGTCGCAGCGCCCGCCCCGGACGCCCGCCGGGGAACGGACGGAACTCGCCGCGGTCGGGCACGTACAGCGCCTCGACTCCGGGCCCCTGGAAGTCCTCGTGCCCGTGGAAGACGTACTCCTGGCGGACGACGTCGACTCGGTCCTGCCGGATCGTGACCGGGAGGACCGAGGTCGCCCCGTCGATCGCACCGACGACGTACCGGAGCGGCTCGCTCGCGTCCCTCTTCCCGTGCCCCGCCGGCGGCTCGCCCGAGTCGTACGGCTCGTGACGCGGCCGGAGCTCGGCCTGCGGCACGAACGTCTTCGCCACGCCGTCGTGCTCGATCGGGTTCGCGAGCGACTCCGTCCGCACCGCCGGGTCGGAGGCGTCCTCGATGACGATGCGCGGCGACGGAGACGCGGCGCCCTCGAGCGTCACCTCGATCGGGTCGCCCGAGAGGAAGCTGAGGTACTCCGTCTCGTCGAACGAGTCCGGGTTGTGCAGCTTCAGCTTCTTCGACCCTCCCGCGACCGTGAGGTACGGCCCCCCCTCCGCGGCGAGCGGCCGGGCGATCTCCAGGCGGTGCGGGCTCTGGTGGCCCGCGGGGACCAGCGGGACCTCCAGCGAGGTCGGCACGCCGGGGAAGCGCAGCCGGGGGTCGTGCTGGACGAAGTGGAACAGGCCGACCGGATCGATCGCGTACCCCTTGGCGTCGTGGACCGACAGCTTGAAGAGCGGGAACGACAGCTCGCCGAGCGGCTCCCCCCGCAGCCGGAACTGCACCCCCGAGAACGGCGCGGTCGGTTCGACGGGTCCGTAGCGGAAGGTGACGGGGACCGGGACGTCCCCGCGGAACGTCCGGATCCACTCCTTCTGCTCGGGGAGGGAGAGCGTGAACTCGAGGAACCCGTCGCTCATCCGATACACCCCGTTGCCGATCGCGTGCACCGTGCGCAGGGTCGGGTCGTCGAGGAGCTGCGGATCGAGCTCGAGATCGGCGACCGGCCGCGAGGCCGAGAACGGACCGAACGGATGGAACGTGATCCACGGCCGCACGAGGTCGAAGCGCGCCTCGATCGCCGCGTCGCCCTCGCCGGCGGCCGGCTGGAACAGCGGGAGCGCGAGCGGTTCGATCATGCCTCGGTCCTCCGGGCCGCACGCTCGCCCTTCGCGGAGGGCGCGGCCGACGACCGGGCGGACTCGTTCGCGCGACCGACGACCTCCATGGCGATCCACTCCTCTCTCGGGGTTCTCCCCTACCACCGAGAAACGGAGCGCCCGGGCACCCACATTTTCCGACTTTCTCTCGGATTCCTCCGGCGCGGCGTCGCCCGGCGAGGCGCCCGACCGTCGGTCATCCCTTCGGGTCGGGCTCTTCCCGCAGCAGCCGCTCGAGCCCGATCGGCGTGATGAGGGTGGTGACGATGGCGGTGATGACGACGGCGGAGTAGAGCGAGGCGACCACCGGCGGCGGCGGATCCGGAGACGAGAAGAGGCCCGCGCGCAGCGCGACGTCGGCGACGATCAGCTCGACCGCGCCGCGCGCATTCATGCCGATGCCGACCGCCAGAGCGTGGCGGTTCGACAGGCCGGCCCACTTCGCGGGGAGCCCGGCCCCGAGCACCTTGCCCGCGGTCGCGGCGAGCAGCATCCAGACCACGAGCATCGGCGCGTCGACCAGCGCATCCGCTTCCAGGTGCATGCCGATCGAGGCGAAGAAGACCGGGGCGAGGAAACCGCGGGTCAGGGCGCTGACCTTGCCGAACACGTCCTCGTACGTCGCCTCGTCGATGGTCCGACGCACGAAGAACAGGCCGGCGACGAACGCGCCCACCAGGAAGTGCAGTCCCAGCCACTCGGCGACGACGGCGTAGGCGAGCCCGCACAGGACCAGGAAGCTGAACTCGAGCTCCTCGCCGCGCAGGGAGGCCACGCGGCGGCCGATCCAGGGGAACAGGTACACCCCGGCCGGCACCGCGACCGCGAAGAAGAGCGCGACCTTGCCGGCGAGGAGGGCGAGCGAGGCCGTGTCGGGCGAGGAGCCGGTCTGCAGCACGGCGGTCAGCACCGCGAGCAGGAGGAGGCTGAAGACGTCGTCGAGGATGGCCGCCGAGACGATCGTGCGGCCGACGGGCGTGTCGAGCTTCCCCATCGACACGAGGACCCCGACCGAGACCGGAACCGCGGTGACGGCGAGAGCGACCCCGATGAACAGGGCCTGAGCGGCCCGGCCGTCGTGTTCGGGGAGGACCCAGAGTCCGAGCCCGATTCCCAGCGCGAGCGGAACGAGCAGTCCGAAGACCGCGACGAGGATCGAGGGCTTCGACGCCTCCGCGAGCTTCGAGGGGCGCAGCTCCAGCCCCGCCATCATCATGAGGAAGAAGATCCCGAGGTCGGTGACGGCGGAGAAGACGGGGTCGTCCGTCAGGGTCGCCAGGATCGGGAAGGTGTCGCTCTGCCGCGCGACCAGCACCCCCAGGAGGACCCCCGCCAGGAGCTCACCGACCAGCGCGGGCTGACCGAGCCGGACGGCGATCTCGCCGAACACCCGGGTCAGGACCAGGAGCACCAGAAGGACGTAGAGGATCTCCATGCGTCGTCGGGGTCTCCCCCGCTCGACGGGTGGCCGCAAGGGTCGTGCCAGCGCCGGGGCCGGGGCGCCCGCGGCACGCCGTGCCCGGCGTGGCCATCCGAGACTGGGCGACCGGCCCGATGCGGGGGGCGCCGTCCGTCCACTGCCGGTCCCTGGACCGGCGAACGGGGCGGGTCGCGCGGGGCCTCACCGGCGTGAGCCCCTCGCGGAATGTACAAACGTCCGTCTCCGCCCTCGCCACGGCGGGTGTCCGGGCCAGCCGGCGACGTGTCGCGGGCGCCGGAGCCCGACGGAGCGCGGGGCGGGGCCGCCGGGACGAATTCTCGAAAAGGGCGTGACCCTTCGCGCCGCCGACGGACCTCGTCTCCGTCGCAACCACGAAGGAGCCTTCATGCTTCGTCCCATCGTCTCCCTTCGTCCGCTCGCCCTCGCCGCCGCCCTCTCCGTCGCCGCCGCGGGGCGCGGATCTCGACGGCCCTGATCGGCCACCACCTCGGCTCGATCACGATCCGCCGCGTCCGCTCACCGCAGCCTGGTCGCTCGGCATAGGTGGTTGTGACGCAAGGAGTTCAACGGTCATCTCGACCCGTTGCACTCGCGCTTCTGGCGACCGCCCGCTCGGTTCGCGCGATCGGCTCACCCCGGGGTGTCGGGCGTGTCCACCTCCCACGCTCAGACCATGGAAGCGAGGCCGAGGGATCCCGCGAGACCCGCCGGCGACCGAACCGCCGGTCCGGGGCGTCGCGCACCCAGGACCATGATGAGGAACACCGCCATGACCGACTCGATGAAGGCCGTCGTGCTCGCCCGTTTCGGAGGGGCCGATGCTCTCGAGCTGCGCGATCACTCCGTCCCGCCCGTCGAACCCCGTCAGGTCCGGGTACGCGTCCATGCGACCGCCGTGAACCCGCTCGACTCTCAGATCCGCCGCGGAGACTACGCGGACCACGTGCCGCTCCCGGCGATCATCGGGCACGACGTCTCCGGCGTCATCGAGGAAGTCGGCTCCCATGTGACCGAGTTCCGGGTCGGCGACGCGGTGTACTACACGCCCCGGATCTTCGGCGGACCAGGCTCCTACGCCGAACAGCATGTGGCCGACGTCGACCTCGTCGGCCGGAAGCCGGAGAACCTCGATCACCTGGAGGCCGCGAGCCTGACTCTCGTCGGCGGAACGGCCTGGGAGGCCCTCGTGACGCGAGCTCGGCTCACCGTGGGGGAGACGATCCTCATCCACGGAGGCGCGGGCGGTGTCGGTACGATCGCAATCCAGATCGCCAGGGCGATCGGCGCACGAGTGATCACCACCGCGAGGGCCGGCGATCATGAGCTCGTGCGCTCGCTCGGTGCGGATGCGGCGATCGACTTCACGTCGACGAACGATGTCGATGCCGTGGCCGAGATGACGCGAGGCGAGGGGGTCGACGTGGTCCTCGACACCATCGGCGGCGACACGCTCACACGAAGCCCGCTCGCGCTCGCCGATTTCGGACGCGTCGTCAGCATCGTCGACATCGCGCGGCCGCAGAACCTCATCGAGGCGTGGGGCAGGAACGCCACCTATCACTTCGTCTTCACGCGACAGAATCGAGGAAAGCTGGACGCGCTCACCACGTTGGTCGAGCGCGGCCTCGTGAAGCCGGTCATCGGCGCGACGCTTCCACTCGCTCGAATGGGCGAGGCGCACGAACTCATGGAGAACGGGAGGTCGCATGCACTCCGCGGCAAGATCGCGATCGATGTGGCCGGCGACACCGTCGCTCTCCCCCCTCGTGTCTCCTAGCAAACCTGCGCAGGGGACTTCCGAGCTCGAGGACCACCGGACTCCGCTTCTCACGCGGACCCACCTTCGGCCGCACGCACCGGCGGCCCGATCTCGTCCTCGTGCCTCGGTTTCCTTCTCCGGTGGCCTCGCCGCCATCCCGCGCGATATGCCGCTGCCCGCCGACGTTCGGAGGTATCATGGTCCAATCCATGGAGGCATCGCGCACCACCGCGGCAGTTCAGCTCTTCCTGGACGAGCTCCAGAGCCACTCGGGCGAGCATTCCGCGGCCCCCGTCGTGCGCGAGCTTCTCTCGCGAGCGGCCAAGAGGCTTCAGGTGCTCTGCACCTCCATGCTCTACCGCAGCTATCCCCGGCTCGCGCGCCCGCCCGTCAACCTCGAGGCGGACGAGATGCTCAGCGCGGTCGTGGAGCGCCTGATGAAGGCGCTACAGAGCGCACGCCCCTCCGGTGTTCGACAGTTCTTCTCCCTCGCCAACATGCACATGCGATGGGAGCTGAACGAACTGGCTCGGCGGCTGGACGAGCGGACCCCGCCGGCGACGATCCACGAGGAATCCGTCGCGGCGCCGACCGCGGCGAGCGACTCGGGTCCGAGTCGCCGGGCGAGCCTCATCCTGGAAGCGATCGAGAGCCTGCCGGAAGAGGTGCGTGAGGCCTTCAGCCTTGTTCGCGTTCAGGGTCTGACGCACGTGGAGGCCGCGGAGATCCTCGAGGTCTCGACGAAGACGATTCAGCGCCGATTGAATCGCAGCCTGATCGAACTCACACAGCGACTGGGCGACCTCGACGCGGGGCGATAGGCGGGCCGTGTCCACGCGGTCCGCCTAGCAGTCCGTTGAAGAAGTGCTGTGGGTGCGAGGCGAGTTCCTCGCGGCCGAGATCAAGGCGCGCATCCGGAGGCGAATCGCCGATTCATCGAGGAATGCGCAACGCAGAGATCGGCCGCGAGGGGCCGCCGCAGCCCCGCATGACTTCTTCAACGGGCTGCTAGAACACTGCCGCCAGCGTTGGCTGGACGCGCGTCTGTGGCGTTGCCGACCCGCCGTTCCAGTGAGGACGTCCGGCCTCCCTCCAGGGTCGCCGACCGTTCTGGAGGTTCGTCCTGGCCGACGAGAACACCATCCAGCGACTCGTCGAGCTGGTCCTCGACTCCGGACGATCTCCCGCGGAGGTCTGCCGCGCCCGGCCCGACCTCCTGCCCTTGGTGCTCGAGCGGTTGCGGCGCGCGTGCGAGCTCGACGAGGAGCTCGACGAGCTGTTTCCCGCTCCAGACGATCGAGAGCCTGGCGACGGCGGACCGCTCGCCTGACGTGCGGCCCGCGCGCGGCCGCGAGAACCGACGCGGGGATCGTCGACGTGAAGTCCCCCTCCAGCTCTCGAGAACCTCGGAAAGCGCGCGCTGCCACGCCTGGGCAAGCCCTGTCCACCCCGCACGCTCAGTGGTGTGACCGAGAGCGACTCGGCATCGCCACCACGGCGTTGCCGCGTGGCTCACCCACCACACAGCGGAGCCAGACGCCATGAACCGTTTCACCTCCACCTCCGGCGTGATCGCCGCCGGCCTGCTCTCCCTCGGCGCCGTGCTCGGCTGGAGGGGGGCTCCGCCCGTGATCGCATCGGCCGCGGGTCTGGGCGCCCTGGCCGATGAGAAGCTCGACCTGCTCACTCCTCAGAACTCCACCCTGTTGCTCATCGACCACCAGCCTCAGATGTTCTTCGGCGTGCGTTCGCACGACGGCCAGGCGCTACGCAACAACGTCGAGGCGTTGGCGAAGTCGGCCAAGGCGTTCCGGGTCACGACCGTCCTGACGACGGTCGCGGCCGAGTCCTTCTCGGGTCCTCTCCTCCCCGAGATCAGGGACGTCTTCCCCAGCAACGAGATCTACGACCGGACCAGCATGAACGCCTGGGACGACGAGCGAGTCGTCAAGGTCGTCGAGGAGGCCGGTCGCAAGAAGCTCGTCATCGCCGCGCTGTGGACCGAGGTCTGCCTGAACATGGCGACGATCGACGCGCTCGCCGACGGGTACGAGGTGTACTTCGTCACCGACGCGTCCGGCGGGACCTCCGCCGAAGCCCACGACATGGCCGTCGAGCGCATGATCCAAGCGGGCGCGACTCCGGTCACCTGGCAGCAGGTCATGCTCGAGTGGCAGCGCGACTGGGCTCGCCAGGAGACCTACGAGGCCGTGACGGCGATCGCCAAGGAGCACTCCGGAGCGTACGGCATCGGCATCGAATACGCGTACGGCATGTTCGGTGCCAAGGAAGGCCGCTGAGACGCGAGTCCGAGTGCGTCGGCTCCGGCGCGCCCGTTCGCTCGGGAGAGGGGCGCGCCGGGTCTCGTCGCCCCCACCCACGAGAGAGAACCATCATGATCGAGCCATCGCTCCGAACCGCTCTCCTCTCCCTGGCCTGCATCACCCCGGCCCTCGCGGCCGAGGGTGGCGTCGATCTGATCCTTCACAACGGCAAGATCGCGACGCTCGCGACCGACGAGAGCTTCGTCGAGGCGATCGCGATCGACCAGGGGGTCGTGCACAGCGTCGGCGCCGACGACCTGGTTCTCGCGCTGCGCGACGCCGGGACTCGGGTCGTCGACCTCGACGGCAGGACCGTCATACCCGGTCTCAACGACAGCCACATCCACGTCGTGCGCGGCGGGCGCTTCTACAACCTCGAACTCCGGTGGGACGGCGTGCCGAACCTGACCGAGGGCCTGGCTCGAGTCTCCGAGCAGGCGCGGCGCACGCCGAAGGGGCAGTGGGTCCGAGTCATCGGAGGCTGGTCGCCGTTCCAGTTCGCCGAGCGCCGCATGCCCACGATCGCGGAGTTGAACGCGGCCGCGCCGGAGACGCCGGTCTTCGTGCTGTTCCTCTACAGCATGGGCTTTCTGAACCGCGCGGGGGTCGCGGCGCTGGGTCTGACGCCGGAAACGCCGGCGCCCGAGGGCAGTCGGTATGAGTTCGTCGACGGGGGCGCCGCGCTGATCGCCGACCCGAACCCGATGATCCTGTATCGGACGATCGCGGCGCTTCCGCAGCTCACCGAGGAGCAGCAGGTCAACTCGACCCTGCAGTTCTACCGCGAACTGAGCCGTTTCGGCGTGACGAGCGCGGTCGACGCCGGGGGCGGCGGTCACGAGTTTCCGACCGGTTACGTCGCGACCGAGCGCCTGGCCGCGGAAGGGGGCCTGCCGCTGCGCATCTCGTTCTTCCTGTTCCCGCAGCACCCGGGCGAGGAACTCCAGGACTTCCGCCGCTGGACGAGCGACCACGAGGCGGGCGAGAACCGCGACGTGCTCCACGATGGGGGCTACGTGCTCGAGGGCGGCGGTGAGTTTCTCGTCTGGTCGGCCGGGGACTACGAGAACTTCCTCTCTCCTCGGCCGGAGATCGGCCACGGCGCCGCATCCGACCTGGAGGCGGTCACGCGCCACCTCGTCGAGAACCGGTGGCCGTTTCGGATCCACGCCACGTACGGCGAGTCCATCGACCGACTGCTGGATGTCTTCGCGAAGGTCGACCGCGAACTCCCCTTCGACGGGCTTCGCTGGGCGATCGACCACGCCGAGACGATCCGACCGGACCAGATCCAGCGCGTTCAGCGCCTGGGAGGCGGAATCGCCGTCCAGGACCGGATGGCGTTCGCCGGAGAGTACTTCCTCCAGCGCTACGGACCCGACGTCGCGGCCGAGGCGCCTCCGCTCCGGCGTCTCGTCGACAGCGGAGTCCCCCTCGGGGCCGGAACCGACGCGACGAGTGTCTCGTGTCACTACCCGTGGATCTCGCTCTCCTGGATGGTCTCGGGAAAGACCGTAGGCGGCACCCAGCTCGTCCCGCCGTCGAAG
>JBICIB010000525.1:0-11507 GCA_043101415.1 Planctomycetota bacterium JB042
CGGCCGGGACCGCGACCGCCGCCGCGAGGACGAGGAGTCCGAAGCCGCGCCTGCCGCCGGAACGGCTCATCGCCCCTCCCCGCCGGCGTCCGCCTCGGTCAGCGCGCGCCGGAGCGATCGGTGGAACGCGTTGCCGGACGGGCGACGGACGCGATCGGTGATCGGCGGCCGATCGCTGAACCGTCCGACCGACGCCGGGAACTGCTGGTTCGCGACGGCGCGGACCCGGACGTCGCCGCCGTACCGCTTCACGAGGTCGTCGACCGTCTCCATCCGGACGGGGCGGGCGACGTCGGACGCGGCGCCGCGGTCGTCGCGCGAGCCGAGGAGCGCGAAGAGCGAGGTGACCAGGATCGCCGCCGCCGCGGCGAGCGCGGCGCGCCGCGGGAACGACCCGACCGCCGGCCCGGGGCGCTCCGGGGCGCCGCCGGCCACCGGCGCCGCCGCCCCGGCGAGGCGGAGCGCCCGGTCGGACCGGACGTGGAGGTCGAGCAGTCGCGCCTTCAGCCCCGCGGGCGGGAGCGGGACGACCCAGCCGCGGAGGAGCGCCTCGACGTCGCGCGCGACCCTCGCCTCGTGGGCGCACGGCGGGCAGGTCCCGAGGTGGGCCTCGAGCGCCCGGCCGCGCGCCTCGGAGAGGTCGCCGGCGATCCAGACGTCGAGGTCCGCCCGGAGGTCGCCGCACGCGACCCGATCGGGAGCGTGCTCGGCGAGCGCGCGCCTCAGGATCCGGTCGCGCAGCCCTTCGGGGGGTTCGGGCGCCGTCCAGCCGTGGAGCGCGTCCTCCGCCTCCCGCGCCTCGGCGGCCGCGGCGCGACAGCCCGCGCAGCCGGCGGAGTGTTCCGCGGCCCACGCCGCGAGGGGCCCGTCGAGGTCGCCCGCGAGCTGGGCCTCCAGGAGCGATCGGAAGCGACGGCAGTCGGGTGGGGGGGTCATGTCGTCTGGCATCTTCCTCACGCCTCCTCCTGGAGGACGTATCGTCTCAAACTCTTACGGAGAGCCTCTTTGGCACGATAGAGGCGGGACTTGACGGTCCCCTCGGTGCAGTCGGCCACCTCGGCGATCTCCCGGTAGTCGAGCCCCTCGTACGCCCTGAGGACGAAGACGAGGCGCTGGTCGTGCGGCAGGCGGTCGACCGCGGCGGCGATCCGGTCGTGGAGTTCGCCGTCGAGCACCTCACGAGGGGGTGGGGCGACCGCGCCGTCGGGATCGTGCCGGGGACCGCCGTCGTCCTCCGGTCCGCCCGGGTCGAGGTGGAGCGTCGGGAGCCGCCGCTTCTTCAGGACGTCGAAGCAGTGGTTCTTGACGAACGTGTAGATCCAGGTCGAGAACTTCACTCCTCGGTCCTCGTCGAACTTCGTCAGCGATCGGAAGACCTTCAGGAAGATGTCCTGGGTGATGTCCTCGACCTCGGTCGGGTACCGGCCTCCGACGAGGCGGTGGACGGTCTGGAACACCGGCTTCTCGAACGCCTCGAGCAGCGAACGGAACGCCTCCGCGTCCCCCTCGCGTGCGCGAGCGACGACTCCGTCCGGAATGTCGACCATCGAGTCTCCCAGCGGCCCGGATGGACCCCTTTCTAAGGCTCGGAGCCCGATCGGTTCCCATGGTTCCGCGGTCGGGTCGCGATTCGAGTGCGGAATCGCACGAGATGGGGGGCGGACGGGGCCGGCCGGGGAGGAGTGCCCTCCGGTCTTCCCACCACGCGACAACATGCCGCACCATCCGATCCGCCTCCCCCGTTGAAGCCGCCCTCCCCCGGCGTATGATCCTCGTCCCTTTGCAGGTCCGGCAGAGAAGTACGGACGGAGCAGACCCTCGGCGTCCGAACGGGCGGCGAGGTGAGCGGACGGGAGAGTGGTGGCGGGACCCCGGCGATCGGGACTCGCGGAGGCGTTTCGGGTCGCGGACCTCGGCCTGCGCTTCGTCATCACCACGCTCCTCGGAGCGGCGGCGGGCTTCTGGCTGGACCGGAAGTTCGACCTCGCGCCGGCGCTCACGGTGGTCGGCTTCTTCCTCGGGTTCGGCCTCGCGTCGGTGGGGCTGATCACCGGTCTGAAGCCGAAGGACCGGGGCGGTCGACGGGACGGCGACGTCCGATGACCGGGTCGCTCGACGAGCGGCGTCCCCGGCCGAAGGCGTGGGTCTTCGGAGCGATCGCGGTGGCGATCGCGAGCGCGGCGGTCGGCTTCGGGCTGGCCGGCGCGGAGGCCGCGGCCAGCGCGCTCCTCGGAGCGGGCGTCGCGGTGACGGTCCAGGGCGTGGCGTTCTGGCTGCTCGTGCGGCGGCGGGACGCCGGGATGGTCGACTTCCTGGAGGCGTTCCTCCGGGCCTCGATCGCCCGCCTCTTCGGAGGCGTCGTGCTGGTCTGGACGGTGTTCGCGCTCGGCGCGGCCGAGCCGCTGGCGTTCCTCGCCGGGTTCGGCGGCGGATACGCGGCGCTCGAGGTGTTGACGAACGTCGAGCTCGCTCGACGACGGACGGACGGATGACCGGCCCCCCGCGGCCGGGGAGAATCAGGTGAGCGCAGTCGAGCAAGCGACCGAGCACGCCGGGAACCCCGGGCCCGAAGTGATCTTCGGGGACCTGTTCGGGCACCTCATGCCCGTGAAGTGGTTCAGCTTCGACCTGTTCGGCATCACGTGGAACTTCACGAACCACACCGTCGTGATGCTGCTCGCCGGGGCGCTGATCCTCTTCCTCTTCTGGGCCGGCCACACCGCGCGGAACCTGCGCGATGGGCGGGCGCCGAAGGGGCGCGCGCCGAACGTCATCGAGGCGGTCGTCCTCTTCATCCGCGACCAGCTGATCTACGACACGATGGGGAAGGAGATGGGGCGGAAGTTCGCGCCCCTCTTCCTGACCCAGTTCTTCTTCATCTGGTTCGTCAACGTCCTCGGGAACCTGCCGCTCGGCCCGGGCGCCGGCGCCCCGACGGCGAACCTCGCGGTGACGTCCGCGCTGGCGACGACGACTTTCGCGGTGATGATCTGGTGCGCGGTCAAGGCGTCCGGTCCGATCGGGATGTGGACCGACCTCGTGCCGAAGGGCCTCCCCCCGGTCATCCGCGAGATCCTGTTCGTGGTCGAGGTCCTCGGCTTCTTCATCAAGCCGATCGCCCTCACCATCCGTCTGTTCGCGAACATCTTCGGCGGCCACCTCGTGGTCCTGTCGCTGTTCGGGATGATCTACATGTTCGAGAGCTGGGGCGTCTTCGGGGCGATCCTCCCGATGTCGATCTTCGTCGGCATCCTGGAGCTCCTCGTCGCGTTCCTGCAGGCGTTCATCTTCACCTTCCTCTCGATCATGTTCGTCCAGATGGCGGCGCACCCGGAGCACTGAGCGACCGGAGCGGCGACGACCGATTCACTGAAGACCGAAGGGCGGCGGCGGATCGCGGCCCGGAACGAAACCCGACCTGAAAGGAGTTCGACCATGGATCTTGGAGCTGGCGCGGCGATTGGCGCGGGACTGGCGGTCATCGGCGGCGGCATCGGCATCGGCCTCCTCGCCGCGGGCGCGTGCGAGGGGACGGCCCGGCAGCCGGAGGCGGGCGGCGACATCCGCACGAACATGCTCATCACGGCCGGCATGGTCGAGGGCGCGACGCTCTTCGCGATCGTCGTCGCGCTCCTGCTCGGCGGCAAGTTCATCGGCGGCTGATCCCTGACCCGACTCGTCGGTCCGAACCCCGGAGCTGACCCATGCAGAGCCTGACTCCCCTCCTCCTGGAGGGGTCCGCCAGCCTGAACCCGCTCGACTTCGACGCGAGCGCGTTCATGCTGACCCTGATCGTCTTCCTCGTGCTCCTCGCGCTGCTGATGAAGTTCGCGTGGAACCCGATCCTCGACGCCCTCGACGCGCGCGAGAAGCGGATCGAGGACAGCGTGAAGGCGGCGGAGGACGCCAAGGAGGAGGCGGCGAAGATGCTCGCCGACTACAAGGCGAAGCTCGCCGACGCGGAGAAGCAGGTCGCGCAGCGGGTCGAGGAGGGGCGGGCGATGGCCCAGCGCCAGGCGGACGAGATCGTCGAGAAGGCCCGGGAGGAGGCGACGCGCGAGCGGGACGCCGCCACTCGGGACATCGACGCGGCTCGAACGCAGGCGCTCTCCGACATCCGCTCCGAGGTGGTGCGGCTGTCGAAGGGGATCGCCGAGCAGGTCCTCCTGCGCGAGGTGAGCGGCGAGGACCACCAGCGCCTCGCCGACGAAGTCCTCGGGGCGATGAAGTAGGGCGTCATGGCGGCCGGAATCGCGACGATCCGATACGTGAAGGCGCTCTTCGCCGCGGCGGAGAAGGCGGGCTCCCGCGCGGAGGTGCTCACCGAGCTGCAGCAGCTCGACGGGCTCCTCGACGGGGCCCCCGAACTGGTCGCCGCGCTCGAGGACCCGCGGCTGCCGTCGGCGGCCAAGAAGAAGGTCCTCGACGCCGCCGGCCTCGAGTCGGCGACGCCGCTCCTCCGCGACTTCGTCGGGCTCTGCCTCGACAAGGGGAGGAGCGAGGTGGTCCTCGAGGGCGCCGAGGAGTTCCAGCGCCTCGACCGGGAGGCCCGCGGCGTGGTCGTCGCGCGGGTCCAGACGGTCGCGCCGATGGACGACGCGATGCGCGCGTCGGTCAAGGCGAAGCTGGAGGAGTTGACGGCCAAGTCGGTCGAGCTGGAGGAAGAGGTGGAGGCGTCCCTGATCGGCGGCCTCCGGATCTTCATCGGCTCGCGCATGTTCGACGGCAGCGTCCGGAGGCGGCTCGACGACCTCGCGGCGCACCTGCAGGGCGCCCGTTAGGGCGCACGATCTCCCGGAGTCTCACTCGATGGATCTTCGTCCTTCCGAAGTCACTTCCATCCTCCAGCGCGAGCTCGAGGGGTACCGCAGCTCCGTCCAGGCGGAGGGGGTCGGGACCGTCCTCCAGGTCGGGGACGGCGTCGCGCGCGTCCACGGTCTCGAGGACTGCATGGTCTCCGAGATCCTCGAGTTCCCGAACGAGGTGTTCGGGATGGCCCTCAACCTCGAGCAGGACAACGTCGGCGCCATCCTGTTCGGCTCCGACACGCTCGTGAAGGAGGGGGATCAGGTGAAGACGACCGGCCGGCTGATGTCGGTGCCGGTCGGCGACGCCCTGATCGGCCGCGTGGTCGACGCCCTCGGCCGTCCCCAGGACGGCAAGGGCCCGATCGAGACGGACAACTTCCGGCCGATCGAGGGGCGCGCTCCGAACGTCGTCGAGCGCCAGTCGGTGAACGAGCCGCTGCAGACCGGCCTGAAGTCGATCGACGGGATGATCCCGGTCGGCCGCGGCCAGCGCGAGCTGATCATCGGCGACCGCCAGACCGGCAAGACCGCGATCGCCGTCGACGCCATCATCAACCAGAAGGGCGGCGACGTCATCTGCATCTACGTCGCGGTCGGGCAGAAGCAGTCGACCGTGAAGGCGGTCGCGCTCGCGCTCGAGAAGGCCGGGGCGATGGACTACTCGATCGTCGTCAGCGCCTCGGCGAACGAGCAGGCGTCGATGCAGTTCATCGCGCCGTTCTCCGGCACCGCGATGGGCGAGGAGTTCCGGGACAACGGCAAGCACGTCCTGATCGTCTACGACGACCTCTACAAGCACGCGCTCGCCTGGCGCCAGGTCTCCCTCCTCCTCCGCCGGCCGCCGGGCCGCGAGGCGTTCCCGGGCGACATCTTCAACCTCCATTCGCGCCTCCTCGAGCGATCGGCGAAGCTGAACGACAAGGCGCACGAGCTGAACCCGAAGGAGTTCAAGGCGGGCGGCGGCTCGATGACCGCGTTCCCGATCGTCGAGACCCAGGAGGGGGACGTCTCCGCCTACATCCCGACGAACGTGATCTCGATCACCGACGGGCAGATCTACCTGGAGCCGGACCTGTTCAACGCGGGCGTCCGGCCGGCGGTGAACGTCGGCCTCTCGGTCTCCCGCGTCGGCGGCTCGGCGCAGACGAAGGCGATGAAGAACAAGAAGGTCGCCGGCACGCTCCGCCTCGACCTCGCGCAGTACCGCGAGCTGCAGGCGTTCGCGCAGTTCGGGTCGGACCTCGACCCGGCGACGCAGCGCCAGCTGAACCGCGGCGAGCGCCTGGTCGAGCTCCTGAAGCAGGGGCAGTACCAGCCGCTCCCGTTCGAGGAGCAGGTGGCGGTGATCTACTCCGGCACCTCCGGCGCCCTCGACGAGGTCCCGGCCGAGCGGGTCCAGGAGTTCGAGAAGGGCTTCCTGCTGTTCATGCGCGACCAGCACGCCGACCTCCTGAAGACGATCCGGGACTCGAAGGAGTTCTCGGAGGAGTCGCAGAAGGCGATGTCGGACGCGATCGAGGCGTTCAAGAAGACCTTCACGGCCGCGGTCTGAGGAAGCAGGCGCACCCATGGCGAAGGGAATTCGAGAGCTCAAGGGACGCATCCGTGGCGTCGGCAACATCGCGAAGATCACGCGCGCGATGGAGATGGTCGCCACGACGAAGCTGAAGCGTCTCCAGGAGCGCGCCGAGGGGGCGCGGCCGTACTCCGACTGCCTGCGGGCGATGGTCGGGCGGCTCGCGGACCAGGTCTCGGCCGACGAGTTCCCGCTGCTGAAGAAGCGCGACGGCGGGAAGGTCGGGCTCCTCGCGGTGACCGCCGACAAGGGGCTCTGCGGCGCGTACAACAGCAACATGTTCAAGGCGATCTCCTCGTTCGCGAAGGAGCGGCCGGGGCGCGACGTCGCGCTGTTCATGTTCGGGGCGCGGGGCGCCCAGTACTTCCGCCACCGGGCGCCGAAGCTGGCCGAGGCGTACGACGACGGGATGGAGAAGATCCCGTTCGTCCGCGTGCGGGACGTCGTCCAGGCGATCGCGAAGCGGTTCGTCGACGGCGAGCTCACCGAGCTCCACCTCGCGTCGACGCGCTTCGAGTCGCAGGCGCGGCAGGTCCCGGAAGTCCGCCAGCTCCTCCCGATCGACGCCGAGGCGCTGCTCGGCGAGGGCGCGGACGCGGGCGGCGACTTCATCTTCGAGCCGTCGGTCGAGGAGATCTTCGAGCGGCTGCTCCCGAAGTACCTCGAGGTGCAGGTGTACGGCGCCATCCTCGAGGCTCTCGCGTCCGAGATGGCGATGAAGCGCGCCGCCATGAAGGCGGCGACGGACGCGGCGAACGACATGATCGGCGGGCTCACGCGGCAGTACAACCGCGCCCGCCAGGAAGGCATCACGAACGAGCTCCTCGAGATCATCGGCGGCGCGGAAGCGCTGAACGGTTGACCGAGACCGACCCCATCCGGGTGAGTTCGAGCGAACTGGCGAGCATGCGAGCCGAAGGAGTCTGACGGTGGCCGAAGGCAAGGTTCTGGAAGTCGTGGGACCCGTCGTGGACGTGAAGTTCCCGGCCGAGGGTCTTCCCCCGATCTACAACGCCCTGAAGATCGAGGACGCGGGCCGGGGGATCGACCTGACGATCGAGGTCGCGCAGCACCTCGGCGACGAGGTCGCCCGCTGCATCGCGATGGCGTCGACGGACGGGCTCGTCCGCGGGATGCCGGTGAAGGACACCGGCGCGCCGATCTCGGTGCCGGTCGGGGACGCCTGCAAGGGGCGCCTCTTCAACCTCCTCGGCGAGACGCTCGACGGGAAGGGCGACGTGGAGGGGGCGCAGCTCGCGCCGATCCACAAGCCGTCGCCGTCGTTCGTCAAGCAGGAGCCGGTGACCACCGTCTTCGCGACCGGCATCAAGGTCATCGACCTCCTCTGCCCGTTCGCGAAGGGCGGCAAGGTCGGCCTGTTCGGGGGCGCCGGCGTCGGCAAGACGGTGCTGATCCAGGAGCTGATCAACAACGTCGCCACGGTGCTCAAGGGCGTGTCGGCGTTCGCCGGCGTGGGGGAGCGGACCCGCGAGGGGAACGACCTCTACATGGAGATGACCGAGTCGGGCGTCATCGACAACACGATGCTCGTGTTCGGCCAGATGAACGAGCCGCCCGGAGCGCGACTCCGGGTCGCCCTGACCGCGCTGACGATGTGCGAGCACTTCCGCGACGAGCTGAAGCAGGACGTGCTCCTGTTCGTCGACAACATCTTCCGGTTCGTCCAGGCCGGCTCCGAGGTCTCCGCGCTCCTCGGCCGCATGCCGTCGGCCGTCGGCTACCAGCCGACGATGGCGTCGGAGATGGGGAACCTTCAGGAGCGGATCACCTCGACGAGCGACGGCTCGGTGACGTCGATGCAGGCGATCTACGTGCCGGCCGACGACTACACCGACCCGGCGCCGGTGGCGACGTTCGCCCACCTCGACTCGACGATCCGCCTCGAGCGCTCGATCGCCGAGCTCGGGATCTACCCGGCCGTCGACCCGCTCCGTTCGACCTCGCGCATGCTCGACCCGAACCTCGTCGGCGAGGAGCACTATTCGGTCGCGCGTCAGGTCCAGCAGGTCCTCCAGCGGTACAACGACCTGAAGGACATCATCGCGATCCTCGGCATGGAGGAGCTCTCCGAGGAGGACCGCAAGATCGTCGCGCGCGCCCGGAAGATCCAGCGCTTCCTGTCGCAGCCGTTCTTCGTCGCCCAGCAGTTCACGGGCATCGAAGGGAAGTACGTCAAGGTCGAGGACACGGTCCGGTCGTTCAAGGGACTCGTCAACGGCGAGTACGACGACCTGCCGGAGCAGGCGTTCTACATGGTCGGCCCGATCGAAGAGGCCGTCGAGAACGCGAACAAGGGCTGAGCGGCCCGGGAGCGAACGGACGATGGCGGAGACCACGAGCACGGCCGGCGGCAAGACGTTCCACCTGGAGGTCGTCTCCCCCGAGGGCGTCCTGTTCGACCTCCCGGCGCGGTCGATCGTCGCCCCCGGCGCCGACGGCATGCTCGGCGTCCTGGTCGGCCACGCGCCGCTCGTCACGCCGCTCGTCCCCGACGTGCTGAAGATCGTCGGCGGGGACGGCAAGGAGATCGCTCTCGCGATCGGCTCGGGCTTCCTGCAGGTCGCGGACGACCAGGTCCGCGTCCTCGTCGACTCGGCCGAGCGGGCCGACGAGATCGACGTGGAGCGGGCCGAGGAGGCGCGCCGCCGCGCCGAGGAGCGCCTGAAGCGGCGCGGCGCGACCGACATCGACTTCGTCCGGGCGGAGGTCGCGCTGCGTCGCGCGATCGCGCGCCTCAAGGTCGCGGGCCGGACGGGCTGACCGACTCACCGCCGGGGGAGGGACGCGGGGCCGGCGTCCGGTCCCCGGTCCGGATGGAGGACTCTGTGGCGGGCTTTCCGAAGCGGACGGTGACCTGTGGCGAGCTGCGCGGCGTCGACGCCGACCGCAGCGTCGTGCTGAACGGCTGGGTCGACACGGTCCGCGACCACGGCGGACTCCTGTTCCTCGACGTCCGCGACCGGTTCGGCGTCACCCAGGTCGTCGTCGACCCCGACGAGGTCGGCGGCGAGCTGCTGGCGACCGCGCGCAAGGTGAAGCCGGAGTGGGTCGTCGCGATCGGCGGGACCGTCCGGCTCCGCCCGGGCGAGACGCGCAACTCCGAGCTCTCGACCGGCGAGGTCGAGGTGAAGGTCCACGGCCTCGACGTCCTGAACCCGGCGAAGACGCCGCCGTTCGTCCTCTCGGACGACGTCGCGGTGTCGGACGAGCTCCGGCTCCGGTATCGATACCTCGATCTCCGTCGGGCCGGGCTCCGGACGTCGCTCGAGCTGCGTCACCGCCTCTTCCTGGCCCTCCGGCGGGCGCTCGACGAGGAGGGGTACGTCGAGGTCGAGACCCCGATGCTGACGCGGATGACCCCCGAGGGGTCGCGCGAGTACGTCGTGCCGAGCCGGGTGCATCCGGGCTCGTTCTACGCGCTCCCGCAGTCGCCCCAGGTGTTCAAGCAGCTCATCATGGTGGGCGGCATGGACCGGTACTTCCAGATCGCCCGCTGCCTGCGGGACGAGGACCTGCGCGCCGACCGCCAGCCGGAGTTCACGCAGCTCGACCTGGAGCTGTCGTTCGGCGAGGAGGAGGAGGTCCAGGCGATCGTCGAGAAGGTGCTGGTGCGCTCGATCGGCGAGGTGTTCGATCGCGAGCTCGCGACGCCGTTCCCGCGGCTGACGTACGCCGAGGCGATCGACCGGTACGGGCTCGACAAGCCGGACCTCCGGTTCGGGCTCGAGATCCGCGAGCTGGCGGGCGCGCTCGGCGGGTGCGGGTTCCGGGTCGTCGACGGCGTCCTCGAGAGCGGCGGCCTGGTGCGGGGGTTGGTCGTCCCGGGCGGCGCCGACCTCCTCTCGCGGAAGGACATCGACGCGCTGACGAAGTTCATCGCCGATTTCGGGGCGAAGGGGCTCGCGTTCCTGAAGCAGGACGCGGCGGGGACGTGGGCGGGGCCGCTCTCGAAGTTCGTCGACGACGAGCGGAAGGCGAAGCTGGCCGAGCTCGGCTTCGGCGCGGGCGACCTGCTGCTGGTCGTCGCGGACAAGGCGTCCGTCGTCCACCGCAGCCTCGGCGAGCTCCGGAACGAGCTGGCGCGCCGGCTCGATCTGATCCCGAAGGACGGGACCCTCCGGTTCGTCTGGATCACCGACTTCCCGATGTTCGAGTGGTCCGAGGACGACGGCCGCTGGGTCACGTCGCACCACCCGTTCACGACGCCGCTCGAGAAGGTCGAGGGGCAGCTCGAGAGCGACCCGGGGAACGTGACGGCCCGCGCGTACGACCTCGTGCTGAACGGCTGGGAGCTCGGATCGGGCTCGGTCCGGATCCACCGCCGGGAGCTCCAGGAGCGCGTCTTCACGGCGCTCGGGATCGGCGAGGAGGAGGCCCGGCGGAAGTTCGGGTTCTTCCTCGAGGCGTTCGAGTACGGCGCGCCGCCGCACGCCGGCATCGCGCTCGGCCTCGAGCGGACCCTCGCGCTCGTCCTCGGCAAGCCGAACATCCGCGACCTCGTCGCCTTCCCGAAGACCGCCTCCGCGAGCTGCCTCATGACCGGCGCCCCGGCCGACGTCCCGCCCGAGACGCTCGAGGAACTCGGCCTCCGCCTCGCCCCGGCGAAGGAGAAACCGCAGGAGAACGAGCGGAACGGGTAGGCTCGCCCCCCGGTCCCCAGTCCCCAGCCCCCGGTCCCCCGTCCTTCGCCATGTCCTCGATCACCCTCACGCTCCCCGACGGCTCCACCCGCGAGGTCCCCTCCGGGACGACCGGCCTCGAGTTCGCCGAGTCGATCGGCAAGAAGCTCGCGAAGGCGGCGGTCGGGGTCGTGGTCGACGGCGAGCTGAAGGACGTGCGGACGCCGCTCCGGTCGGACGCGTCGATCCGGATCGTGACCGAGAAGGACGAGGACGGCCTCGAGGTCCTGCGGCACAGCATGGCGCACTGCATGGCGCAGGCGCTCGAGCGCCTCTTCCCGGAGGTCAGCCTCGCGATCGGGCCGACCGTCGAGGACGGGTTCTACTACGACGTCCTCGTCGACCGGCCGATCACCGACGCCGACCTCCGCGCGCTCGAGAAGGAGATGGCGAAGGTCGTCAAGGAGAACCTCGCGATCGAGC
>JBICIB010000526.1:0-7204 GCA_043101415.1 Planctomycetota bacterium JB042
GGCGACGCATGAACGTCTCCCGAGAGCGCGTGCGTCAGCTCCAGGTCCGGGCGCTGAAGTGCCTCCAGGCGCCCGCGATCGCGTCGCGCCTCGACTGTTTCGTGTAGAGGAACGCGTTCGGGAACGATCTTCTAGAGGAACGCGTTCGGGAACGATCTTCGCGTTCGCCACGGCGGCGGCCGGAGGAGGAACGAGCTCTCCGACCCGCTCACGTCCTCGCGCGCTGCGTCGGGCGTGGTCTCCGCGCGGTTTCGCGTCGCGCTGCGGGGTCGCTCTGGGAGCCTCATCCCTCCTCCGGCCCCGCCTCGCCCGCTCCGGACTTCCTCACCCGATTCCGTCTCTGGGGGGACGGGGGAGTGCGGAGAGGACCGATGGGATGTCCACCTCGCGAGAGACCCGACGCAGCTGACGGTCCTCCGCGTCAGCGGCCTCTCCCCTGCTCTCCCCTGCTCTCGTTGCTCTCGTTGCTTCCCCTCACGAACCGATCGATCCACGCGAACGGCCCTCCTCCTCCCACCCCCTTCCGCACCGACCTCGCGCCGAGCCACTGCGCGAACGTCTCCGCGAAGGCGAGGCGGGTGGCGAAGGCTCGGAGGCGCTCGTCCTCGCCCTCGGGGAGGGAGAGCTCGTCGAGCATGCGGTGGTAGACGCGGCGCTGGGCGCGGGCGTTGGTCCAGGCCGATCGGCCGGTCGGGACGGTGAGGATCTCGAACAGGTCGTGGAGGTTCGCGTGGTCCTGGTAGATCCGTTCGAACTCGGCGAGCGCACCGTCGTCGTGGCTGTGGCGGACGACCGAGTCGGCGGCGTACGCGATCGCCATCCCGGCCTCGATCACCTGCTTCCCCCAGGCGACGTCCTCGCCGAACGGGCGGCACGGGAGGGGGAAGCGGCGCCAGACGTCGCGGCGGACGCACGAAGAGACGTCGTCGAACGCGCAGAGGGAGAGGCGTTCGAGCGGCGGGAGGTCCGTGAGGCGGACGCCGATCGGGAGGCGCTGCAGGCGGGGGGAGACGGCGCCGGCCGACCACTGTTCGAGGCGCCGGAGGAGGAGCGGGTTGAACCCCTCGTACGGCACCTGCCGGCCGTACGCGCCGGCGACGTCGTCGGCGCGGTCGAGGGCGCCGACCAGTCGGCTCAGCCAGTGGGGATCGGCCGGCGTCGCGTCCTGGACCGTCAGGACGACGACGTCGCCGTCGGTCTCGGCGATGGCGGCGTTCCTCGTGCGGCCGTGCTGGAACTCGGACCGGGCGATGCGGCGGCGGCGGATCCCGCGGCGCTCGAGTTCCTCCCACGTGCCGTCGGTCGAGTCGGTGTCGACGCAGAGGAGCTCGAACGGCCAGGAGGTCTCCTGGGTGAGGATCCCGTCCAGCACGTCGGCGAACCGCGGCATCCCGTTCCGCGTCGGGACGACGACCGAGACCTTGCGCGGCCCGTTCACCCGCCGGCGTTCGCCCGCTCGAGGATGCGCTCGACGGTCCGCTTCGCGGCGACCACGCACTGGTCCGAGTTGTGGTAGTCGAACCGGCCGAACCGTCCCAGCGGGATCACGCCCATCGCCTCGGCGCCCTCGATGGCGAGGCGCCGCTTCTCCGTGAAGTCGCGGTCGTAGAGGATGTACGCCCACTCGTTGGCGTGCCAGTGCAGCGGCGTGACGTCCTTCGGGTCGAGCAGGTCCTGCGTGCCGAGCGCCCCCTTCATCGCGTCGAGGAACGAGTCGTCGACGACCAGCGGCCCGTCGTGCGTCACCTCGGCCTGCAGCGAACCGCGGCCGGCGGGGGCGTTCTCGGGGGAGTAGTTCGAGAGATACGTGATGCGGTTCGCCGGTCCCTGCTTCGCGTGGGGGAGGTAGATCCACGAGAACGGGCGGACGTGGTCGCCGTCGATCCCGAGCAGGAACGACGTGACGCTCCGGTGCCGGAGCGCCTTGGCGGCCTCCTTCGCCGTCGAGTCGAGCCCGGTGAGGACGTCCGCGAGGATCGGGAGCGGGATCGTCGAGATCACGAGGTCGTACAGCGTGCCGTCGACGTCGAGGCGCTCCCCCTTCCGTTCGATGTGCCGGACGGTGACCCCGGTCCGGAGGTGCGGCCGGACCGGGGCGGCGATCCTCTCGAACACCTCCTGGAACCCGCCGGTGCGCGGGTAGTGGAAGATCATCTGGTGCGTGTACCCCTCCGTGCGGACGCCCATCGCCGCGCGCAGGATGTCCTCGAGCGGCGCGATCGGGACGCGCCCCTCGACCCAGTCGGTCCCCATCTCCCGGAGGTCCGACTTCCAGATCTTCTCGTTGTACGGCCGCATGAACCGGTCGCAGATGCCGTCGCCGAAGCGGTGGACGATCCAGTCGCCGAAATTGTCCGGCGCCGCCGCGCCGGCCTCGCGCGCGGCCCACGCCTCGACGTACCCCTTCACGCACTGGAGGCGGTCCTCGACGTCGAGATCGCCGATGCCGTTCTCGAACGGGTAGTGGACCCAGCGACCGTCGTACAGGATCTTCGTGTTCCGCTCGCTGGCGACCAGCTCGTCCTCGGCGAACAGGTCGGCGACGAACGCCTTGTACCACTCGTCCTTCGAGAAGAGGATGTGCCCGCCGGAGCGGTCGAACGTGTAGCCGTCGACGACGTCGCTCCGCATGAGACCGCCCGCGGTCTCGTCGCGCTCGAGCACGTCGACTTCGACGCCCTTCTCCATCAGGAAGCGGGCGGCGGCGGCGCCGGAGATGCCGCCGCCGAGGATGGCGACCTTCATCGTCTCTTCGGAGTCCTCGGGCTCGGATACGGACGGGAGCGGCGAAGTCTACCCGCCGTCCGCGCTCCCGGCCGTCGCGAATCGGCGGTCGGCCGGGAATCGGCGGCGGCCCGGCCGAGGAGCCGGTCTCGATCGCGATGCGCGGTCGGTATCCTGCCGTCCTCGTGAGCTCCGATCGTCGTGTCCACCGCCTGCTCCTCTCCCTCTTCGGCGCGATCTTCGCCGGCGCGGCCGGCACGCACGCCCTCACGCCGATCTTCCCCGAGCTGAAGGAGGCGCTCGGCGTCGACGACGGCGCGGTCCGGCTCCTGACGGCGGTCTTCACGATCGGTTACGCGATCTCCGGATTCGTGCTCGGGATCGTCTGCGACCGCCTGGGGCGACGGCGGGTCCTCCTCCCCGCGCTCGCGGCCTACGGGGTCGCGAGCGCCGTCCTCGCGTTCCCGCCGGATTGGCTCGGGTACGGCGGGGTCCTGGCCGCCCGGCTGGTCGGCGGCCTCGCGACCGGCGGGATCTCGGCCGCCGTGCTCGCGCTGACGTCCGACGCCGTGCCGTACGAGCGGCGCGGCCGCGCGATGTCGTTCGTCCTGGCGGGGAGCTTCATCGCGGTCGTGCTCGGCATCCCGTTGGCGAGCGAACTCGCCAAGGTGCGGCTGACCGCGATCTTCGCCGTGCTCGCCGCAGTGTCGTTCCTGGCGCTCGTCGTCGTCGCGCGCGAGGCGCCGCCCGACGAACCGCACGAGGCCCCCGAGTCGCCGCTGCTCGCGCCGCTCCGGGCGCTCCGGTCCCCCGGCGCGCCCGGCGCGCTCGCCACGACCTTCCTGAACACGGTCGCGGCCTTCGCGATCGTCACCTCGCTCGCCGACCACGCCGTCGACCGGTTCGACGCCGACCTCGACCGGCGGTCGCTCCTCTTCCTCGCCCTCGGCCTCGCGTCGCTCCCCGGGGCGTTCCTCGCGTCCCTCCTCTCGGACCGGGTCGGCAAGCGTCGCTCGGTGCTGTTCGCGCTCGTCGGCTCGCTCGCCGCGACGCCCCTCCTCGTGCCGCCGGCGCGGTTCTCGACGTTCCTCGCGGCGGCGTGCGTCGTGGCGCTGGTCCAGGCGCTGCGGCAGGGGCCGTTCGCCGCGATCCTGACCGAGCTCGCGCCGGAGCGCCGGCGGGGGGCGCTGGTCGGCTGGAACAGCGCGGCGTCGGGCATCGGCCTGGCGCTCGGCACCTGGGCGGGCGGGCTGGCGTACGCCGCCGACGGCCTGCGGGGAGACGTCACGCTGGCGCTCGCCGCGCTCGCCCTCTCGCTCGTCGCGTTCGGACGGTTCGTCCCTCGCCTCGACGGTCCGGACCGGGCGTCCTCGCCCCGTGCGCCCGAGGTTGAGACCGACGGACCGTCCGTCCGAAGAGGGGGAGAGGAGAGAGGAGTCCCCCGTTGATCCCGGTCCTGCTCACGACCGCGCTCGCCCTCGCCGCTCCGGACGTCCGGACGGTCGCGGTCGGGCTGCCGCCGGAGGGCGCGTCGGCGCTCGCCGCCGTCCTCGAGGAGACGCTCGCCGCGTTCGCGCCGGGGGTCGAGTGGCGGTTCGACGCGGTCCCGCCGGAGCGCCTCTCCGAGGTGCTCGCCGCGCCGCCCGGGGACCATCGGGTCGTCGCGGCGGTCGCCTATCCGCTCCCGGTGCTGCGCGAGCTCGATCTCGCCGGACGGTTCGTCCCCCGTCCGCCGTGCCCGACGCACCGCGAGGGAGCGGGGGCGTCGAAGGGGGCGTGCGCGCTCTGGTTCGACCCGATCCTCCTGGCGTGGTCGGACGGGGGGACCGGAGTCTCCGGCCGTCCCTCCTGGGTCCCCGAGCGGCTGGCCGACCTCTGCGAGGGAGGGGTCGACGGGCGGCTCCTGCTGCAGCGGGCGGCGGTCTGGAACGCGACCGGGGCGCTCGTGACGAGTCTCGCCGAAGCGGGCGGCACCCCGTCGGAGGCCGACGAGCGACTGATCGGCCTCGACGGGAACCGCGCCGCGCCGTACCTCGAACGGGAGGAGGCGGTCCTCCGGCGCCTCGCGTCGCTCGAGCCGAGCCCGGTCGCCGTGGTGTCGAGGTCCGGGCTCGCCCGGTTCCGCGCGGAGCACGCGGCGGAGGCGGTCCGCCTGCACGCCGTCGCGCCGAGCGACCGCGCGGCGGCGATCCTGCTCGGGGCCGCCGCCCTCGACGCGCGGGGCGCGGCCCCCCTGTTCGAGGTGCTGGGGGCTCCCGCGGCGCTGGCGGAGGTGTCCCGCGCGATCGCGCTCCTCCCGCTGTCGGACCGGGTGGGGGACGCCCTCCTGCCGGGGGACGGCGCGGCGTTGCGCGTGGTCCTGAACGGCGAGGGGCCGCGGCTCGCGCGCGAGGCGGCGCTCGCGCGAACGACCGTGGACCGCTATCTTGACGAGATCGTGGGGCGCCACGAGGGGCGCGAGGCGCTCTTCTCCGAGGTGTTCGATGCCATCGGGATCGCGGCGATGGTCGCGCTCGTGATCTGGGCCCTTCGCCGCCGCGACGGCGGGTCCCTCGTCGTGGGCGGTCCGCGCTCGACGTCCTGAGCGAAAAACCCTGTCACACCCGGGGGGCGAATTCGTACAACTCGCCTCCCCGTCCGTCGAATCGCGAGGAGAGCCGATGCCAGGTCGAAACCCGCCCGCCGCCGACGCCCCCCAGTCGGGAGAGGCGGCGCCGGGAGACGGGCGGGAGAAGCACCCGCAGATCCGGTCGTACGCGCTGCTCGAGCGCGACACGATGTCCCTGTACATGAACTTCTACAAGCACACGTACGGGAAGAGCACGATCGACCGGAAGACGAAGGAGTTCATCGCGATCGCCGCGTCGCTCACGTCGGGGTGCAAGAACTGCCTCGAGGGGCACCTGAAGAAGGCGATCAAGAACGGCGCCACGCGGGCCGAGGTCTCCGAGGTCCTCGCGATCACCCTCGGCGTCAGCGCGGCGACGATCGTCGACCGCTCGGACATCGCGGCCGCCAATCTCGGTCTCGATCCGGACACCTGGACCATGAGCGGGGACGCGGACGACTGACGTCGTCGCCGGCGCGCGCCGCGCCGCCGCCTCCGGTCCTCGAAGAACCCCCGTACCGGTTCCGCAGGGAACCCACTCCGTGGAGGAGATCCCATGAAGTTCACGCGACCCCTCACCCTCACCGCCGCCGTCCTCGTCGCCGCCGGCGCGCTCTACGCGTTCCAGGACGGCACCCGCTTCCCGGGCGAGCGCCAGGCGTCGACGTCGGCGATCGTCGACGCCGCCTCCGGCGACGAGATCGTCATGACGTACAACACGATCCAGTTCGGCCCGCAGGTCACGCAGATGATGATGAACGCGCCGGCCGAGCGCCGCGAGGGGATGGCGATGCAGTTCATCCCGTCCCGGCTCCGCGGCGAGTTCGAGACCGACGTCGACCTCGCGTTCGGCGACGCGCGGCTCGAGGCCGGGTCGTACGGCGTCACCTTCATCCCGAACGACGAGGGCGGGATCCACATCCGCTTCCTGACCGACGGGCAGAGCGTGCTCGAGGCGGCGTGCGACAGCCGCGAGACGTCCGAGGAGCACCGGTTCCTGAACTTCAACCTCCGCTCGACCGGATCCGAGACGTTCCGGCTGGAGATGGACTACGGCACCGTCAAGGCGGGGCTCGACCTCTCGCTGGCGGAGATGGAGGAAGAGGAGGAGGGCTGATCGCCCGAGCGCGCCGCCGATCAGCGGCCGACGAGCGGGAAGATCTCCTCGAGGGAGGCGACGCGGTCCGAGAGGTCCGGTCGCCTCCCTTCGCGATCGATCAGGCGGGCGTCGGCGCCGGCCGACCGCGCGCCGTCGAGGTCGAGGTCGACGCGGTCCCCGACGTGGAGGCAGGCGTCGATCGGGACCGAGAGCGCGTCCGCGGCCCGGCGGAAGATCGCCGGCTCGGGCTTCTCCAGCCGGACGACGGCGGACGTGACGATCACGTCGACGTGCCGCGCCAGCCCGATCGCGGCGAGGATCCGCGGCAGCGGCGGCGACCAGTTCGACACCACCGCGACCGGCACCCGCGCCCCGCGCAGCCGGGCGAGGAGCGCCCGGGCGTCGTCGAACGGGTGGAACATCGCCCCGTCCCGGAACGTCGCGAACAGCTCGGAGAAGAGGCCGCCCCAGTCCCCGCGGAAGCCGAGGCCGGAGAAGACGACCTCGATGAACGACCGGAACCACGGCTCGGTGTACCGGAAGTGGCCGTCGATCTCCCGGGGCAGGAGGTCGTGGGCCTCGCCCATCCGCCGCTTCATCTCCTCGTCGTCGACCCGCAGCCCGCGGGCCCGGGCCGCCGCCGCGTACACCTCGTATCGGGTCGGCGACTCCCGGAACAGGGTCCCGCCGGCGTCGAGGAGGACCGCGCGGGCCCGGTGGTCGTGGCGCTCCATGGCGCAGGTCTACTCGCGCGCCGCGGTCCGGGGAAGCCC
>JBICIB010000527.1:0-3497 GCA_043101415.1 Planctomycetota bacterium JB042
ACGGCGTCGCCCCGGCCGACCGACCGAGCGAGGTGCTCGCCATCGGGGAGGCGCTCGAGCGGCTGGCGGAGGAGGACGCGCGCAAGGCGACGCTGGTCGAGCTCCGGTTCTTCGGGGGGCTCGACCACGAGGAGATCGCCCGGGCGCTCGGCGTCTCCGAGCGGACCGTCAAGCGGGACTGGGCGTTCGCGAAGGCGTGGCTCTTCCGCGAGGTCTCCCGCGGGGACGACGATCAGGCGTAGAGCTCGACGAACCGCCGCATCAGCCCCTCGACGTGCGGGCCGGGGCGGAGGCTCTCGACGAACCGCCGCCGCTCCTCCTCCGAGTCGAGGTACGCGTCGCCGTAGACGGAGACCCGCTGCCGCATGGCGTGCTCGTCCATCTCCCCGTGGAACTGCGTCCCGTAGACCGGGAGGCCGTCGACGCGGAGGACCTGGACCGAGCAGCGCTCGGACGTCGCGAGGACCGTACAGCCCGGGGGGACGACGTCGACGCGGTCATGGTGGCCGAGCTGGGCCGCGAACGTCCGCGGGACGCCCGCGAACAGCGGGTCGGACACCCCCGCGTCGGTCAGCGTGACGTCGAACGTCCCGACCTCCCCCCGCTCGGGGTCGATCACGACGCGGCCGCCGAGGGCCCTCCCGAGGAGCTGATGGCCGTAGCACGAGCCGAAGAACGGCTTGCCGTCGTCGACCACCGATCGGACGACCTCGATCAGCGGCTCCACGAACGGGTCGTTCGCGGTCGCGGAGTGCGCCCCCGCGCCGCCGAGGATCACCACGTCGTACGGCCGGACGTCCTCGGGGCGGAGGGCGGGCCGCTTCACCACGCTCCACGTCTCGATCGAGTCGACGGGACGCGCCAGCCGCTCCGCGACGCATTCGAGCTCGTGCCGCTCGGCGCCGGCGTGGTCGCGGACCTGGACGAGGAGGACGGAAGGGAGCATGGCCATGCCGCCATCTTGCGGGCGGCGGCCGCCGAAGCAACAATGGGTCGGTCCGGGGCCCTCCCGCGCGTGGCGGGGGGCTTCGAGGGAAGCGGGTGGGAATCCCGCACGGTCGCGCCACTGTGAGCGGCGAGCGCGCACCTCCGAACGCCACTGGGGGCGAGACCCCTGGGAAGGCGAGGAGCGCGCCGAGACCCGCGAGTCAGGAGACCTGCCCCGGATTCGGCCCGCGCGTCGTCCGACGGCGTCCGGGTCCGGGGTGGCCGGCGCGCGGAGCCGCGGCCGCCCCGTCGACTCGCTCCCGGAACCCCCATGATCCCACTTCGCGTCTCGATCGCGCTCCTCTGCGTGGCGGCCGCCGCCCCGCTCGCGGCCGCCGCCGTCGACGTCCCCGACGGCTTCGCCGTCACCTCCGTCTCCATCGCTCCCGCGGGCGCGCTCGCCGGCGCCCTCGATCGCCTCCCGAACGGCCGCCTCGCGCTGTTCGACGGGGTCGAACTCGCGGAGATCGACCCGCTGACCGGCTCGAAGGTCCTCACCCTCCACACCCCCCCGAGCGCGGTCTACGCGAGCTTCGTCCGGACCGACCCGACCGGGACGTACGCGCTGTTCGGCGAGACCTCGAACCACGAGATCTGGCGCGTCCCGCTCGCCGGGGGCCCGGCGACGCTCGTCGCGACGCTCCCGTACAGCTACGCCTGCTGGTTCCGCGCCCCCGGCCGGGCGGTGATCGCGCACGGCGACGCGTCGTTCCAGTCGACCCGCATCGTCGAGCTCGACGTCGACACCGGAGCGACCGACGTCCTCGCCGACGTGCCCGGCCCGTCCGGCCCGGTCGCGTTCGACGACGAGGGGAACCTCTACTACGGCACGAACGACCCGAGCTTCCCCGCGCCGCCGCACCAGCAGACCGTCCTGCGGTTCTCGGCCGACGCCGTCCTCTCCGCGCTCGGACCGACCCATCTGACCGACACGCAGGCGACCGTCTTCGCGGCCGGGTTCACCGCGATCTCCTCGTTCGCGTTCGACGGCGAGGGCGACCTCCTGGTCGGCGACTCGATCGACGGCGTCGTGACGGAGATCGGGCCGAACGGCACGTCGAAGGGAGCCCTCGCGGTCGAGTCGCACGGGTCGTTCCCGAGCGTCGGACCGCTCGCGTTCGTGCCCGGGACCGCTCCGGGCGCCCAGTTCGCGCCGTACCAGCCGGAGGAGGCGGGGACGCTCTACGCGCTCTCGACCGACTTCCTGACCTTCAACGACCTGAATCGGATCACGCCCCGCCGCGCCGTCGCGTCCGCGTCGCCGCCGGGTCCGATCGCCGCCGGACCGTTCTCGTTCGGGATCGACCACGGCCCGGACGGCGGGTTCGGCCTGCTGTTCGTCGCCCTCTCCCCCCTCCCCGCCGAGCTGCCGGTCCCGCACGCCGGCACGACGTTCGCGATCGGCTTCGATCCGGCGACCCTGCTCGGGAGCGCTCCGATCCTCCTCGACACCGGCGGCGCGCTCTCGATCGCCGCGAACCACCCGGGGGGCCCGGCGACCCTCGTGGTTCAGGCGGCGCTGTTCGACCCCGGGCTCGGCGCGGTCGGCACCACGACCCCGCTCGTCCTCACGTTCCGCTGACGGCACCGTTCCGAAGGGGCGCACGCGTCCCGGGAGCTGCCGTTCGCGAGGGGAACTTGTAGGCTCGCCGGACGCCGCCCGGCCCGCAAGGTCCCCGATGCATCCGACCCCGCTCTCCCTCCTCGTCGCGCTCGTGATCGTTTCGTCCCCGGCCCCGGCCGAGGAAGTCGACGACCTGCTCGCGAAGGCCGAGGCCGCGGGCGAGGCGGGCCGGTACGGGAAGGCCGACTCCCTCTACCGGAAGATCGTGGAGGAGGCGCCGGGGTCGGAGGCGGCACGGATCGCGGAGGAGCGCCTCGCCCCGAACGCGTGGCTCCGGACCGTCGACCTCGAGATCAACGGCGACCCCGACAACCGGATCGACATCTTCGTCCTCGGGGACGGATACACGCGGGAACCGAAGTTCCAGAAGCTGTTCGACCAGGGCGCGCGGGAGACGCTGAAGTACTTCGAGCAGGCCCCGGTCTTCCGGCGCTACCGGAAGTTCATGAACTTCCACGCGATGAACATCGCCTCGCACGAGGACGGCGTCGACGCGCGCGGGAAGGACTACGACACCGCCCTCGGGGCGTACGAGAGCGGCGCCTCGCAGGGCCAGGTCGCGGTGCGTCACCAGGACGTGGCCCGCTGGCTGCGACTCGACCCGCGCGCGGAGGGGTACGCGATCTGCCTCGTCCGCCTCGGCACGCTCGGCACGGGCGGCGGCGGCATCGCCGTGATCGGCGGCGTCCCGAGCAACACGGTGATCCACGAATGGGGGCACGCGTTCGCGAACCTCCTCGACGAGTACACCAGCGACGTCGGGTACACCGGCCCCGCCCCCCGCGGCATCAACGTGTCGAACACCGACGACCCCGACCTCGCGCCGTGGAAGCACTGGCTCGACGCGAGGAAGAAGGGGGTCGGGATGAGATCGGAAGAGCACACG
>JBICIB010000528.1:0-3419 GCA_043101415.1 Planctomycetota bacterium JB042
CGGACGACGTCGACCAGACGCTCCCGGGACGGATCGTCGGCACGCTCGCGTACGCCAGCCCCGAGCAGGCGCGCGGCGACGGCGCCGCGGTCGACCAGCGGAGCGACGTCCACGCGCTCGGCGCCCTCCTGTACGAACTCCTGACCGACCGGCGGCCGATCGACGTCGAGGGGTGCTGGATCGGCGAGGCGGCGCGCCGCGTGGCGACGGTCGAGCCGACCCCGCCCCACCGCGTCGCCCGCGTCCCGCGCGACCTCTCGACGATCGCGACGAAGGCGCTCGCGAAGGAGCCGCTCCGCCGGTACGCCTCCGCCGCCCACCTCCGGGACGACGTCGTGCGCTGGCAGACCGGCCTGCCGATCGCCGCGGTCGGACCGACCCCGCTCTACGCGCTCCGGAAGCTCGCCGCGCGCCACAAGGCGTGGACCGCCGCGGCGGTGACGGTGCTGATCGCTCTCGTCCTCGCCGGGCCGCTCTTCGCCTGGCACGCCCGCCGGCAGGCCGCCGAGACGCGCGCCGCCCGCGACCGCGCCCACGCCGTCCTCCGATTCCAGGAGGAGATCCTCTCCGCCCCCGACCCGAAGCGGGACGGCCGGGAGGTCCGCCTCACCGAGGTGCTCCGCCGCGCCGGCGACGCGCTCGACCGCGGCCTGGACGAGCCCGAACCGAACGAGGCCGCGCTCCGCTCCCTCCTCGGCCGCGCCTGGCTGACCGCGGGCGATCGGGAAGAGGCGCGCCGCCAGCTCGATCGGGCTCGCGAGCTCGCCGAAGACGACGAGACGCGTCGGGAGGTGCGAAGGCTGCTCGAGAGCCTCGGAGAGCGGGGGGAGTGAGGGGGGCGCTTCCCGGGCCGCGTGCTCGGTTCGGTCGGTCGCGACCGTGGTGAAGTGCGGTCCGCACGGGCGGGCGCGGGACTCGCGACCCCGAGTTCGGAGACCGGACACCGGGAAACGGGAGAGGGAGGGGAAGGCCGGGTCACGGAAAGCCGGAGAACCGGAGAACCGGGATCGGGCAGCGGGGCGACGCGCCCCCGATCGATCCCCGGTCTTCCGGCCCCCGGTCTTCCGGCCCCCGGTCTTCCGGTCGCCGGTCTTCCGGTCGCCGGTCTTCCGGTCGCCCCCGACCCGGTCTTCCCCTCCCTCTCCCGCTTCCCGGTGTCCGGTCCCCTGTGTCCGGCGCCCGATTCCCGGTCCCCCGTCCCCGGCCCCCGGCCCCCTCTCCCCTTGTGATCCTCCCTCCTCATCGCCGATGATCCCTCCATGTCCTGCCCCGACCTGACCGCCCTCCTCGACACCCACCGCGCCCGCCTCCTCGGGTTCGTGCGGGCGGAGGGGAAGGCGGTCCTCCGGCACGAGAGCGAGGACGACCTCGTGCAGGGGATCCACGCGCACGCCCTCGCGGTCGCCGAGCGGTTCGAGTACCGGAGCGAGGGGGAGTTCGTCGCCTGGCTCTACACCGTCGCGCGGCAGCACCTCGCGAACCGCGTCCGCTACTGGACCGCCGCCCGCCGGAACGCCGGCCACCTCCTCCGGGTGACGCAGTCCGGCCGCGACACGGCCGACTCGAGCGGCGTCGTCCCCCCCGCCGGCCGGACCGGACCCGGCACGCTCGCCGGCCGCCGCGAGGAGCTGCAGCTCGCGGCGAAGGTCGTCCGGATGCTCTCCGATCGCGACCAGCAGCTCGTCCAGTGGATGACCGAGGACGTCCCGCTCGAGGAGGTCGCCGAGCGGCTCGGCATGTCGTACGAGGCGACGAAGAAGGCGCGCCACCGGGCGATGGACCGCTTTCGCAAGACGTTCGAGCTGGTGCAGAAGAGGGCGCGCTGACGGCGCGACCGCGCGCGGCGGTCCGTCCGCCGCTCAGTTCCCCAGCGCGTCGCCGACGATCACCACCCGCACCGGCGCCTCCGGCCCCGCGCCGCGCACGACGACCAGCTCGTCCCCCGGCGCGCCGTCGACGTCGAGCGCGAACAGGACGTCGGTCGTGCCGTCCCGCGCCTCGAGCGCCACGACCCGGTCCGCCGTCCGTCCGTCGAGCGCGAGCGCCAGCTCCCGCCCCGGCAGCGGCGCCCAGTCGAGCAGGGAGAGGAGGTCGTCCTCGAACCGCTCGCCGCCGTTCGCCGCGCGGTCGAACTTCGCGACCACCGAGCGCCAGGCGCGCTGCTTCGACCAGTCGGTCTCCGCCCCGTCGGCCGCGTCCCGGTAGAGGCCGACCGATCCGTCCGGGAGCCGCCGCGCCGCGTCGTCGGTCCGGCCGTCGCCGTCGAAGTCGCCGGCGACCGGCAGGCGCGTCAGCTCGTCGGCGATCCCGTCGACCTGCTCTTCGAAGTCGGAGATCAGGGACGTCACGGACGGCAGCTCGATCACCAGCGTCCGGCGCCGGGTCGGCTTCCGCGCGAACCGGAGCGCCCCCTCCTGCGCGTAGACGTACAGGTCGAGCTCGATCTCGCCCCCCGCCACGAGCCAGAACAGGAGCTGGCCGAGCGAGAGGTCGGACATCAGGAGGAGCGCGAGGTCGTCCTTCCCGTCGCCGTCGTCGTCGAACGCCACCGCGCTCAGCAGGTTCCCCCCCGTCCGGAGCACCTGCTTCGCGGTGGAGCGGTCGATCCCCGACGGCCCGCCGGCGTAGACCGAGACCTTCTTCCCCCGCCGCAGCAGGAGGTCCGCGAACCCGTCGCCGTCGAAGTCGCGGCTCAGGTGGCTGACCGTCGACTCGAGGAGGTTCAGGAGGTTCTCGGTGTCGATGACGTCGCGGCTCCGCGCCGGGAGCGACGTCCGGATCTCCTCGAGGTCGAGCGTGAACGTCGGCTCCTCGGGGAGGCGGCCGTCGGGGCCGGACCAGAAGAAGCGGACGTGGTCGTCGTCGGAGAAGACGAGGTCCGGCACGCCGTCGCCGTTCATGTCCTCGACGTCGAAGCGCGGGATCCGGACCCGCTGCTCGAGCTCGCCGTCGTCGTCGTCCGGCCCGTCGGCCGAGAGCGAGACGTCGACCTCGTGCCGCACCGACGCGGTCTTCTCGTATCGATCGCCCGCGGCGCGCCAGAGGTCGAGCCCGTCCGCCGTCGGGACGACGACGTCGACCCGTCCGTCCCCGTCGAGGTCGCGCGCGAACGGCAGGTGCGTCACGCCGGACGGGAGGTTCGCCGCCCCGTCGGTCAGGACGATCTCCGGCGCCGCGTCGCCGCCCGCCCAGCGAGCGACCTCGCCGCCGTCCCGCAGCAGGAAGACCGGCTCGGCGCCCCCCGCGTCCGGCGCGACGCACCACGCGAAGATCCGCGCCTCGCCGCGCGCCAACGCCGCCGTCGTCTCGCCGGTCCCGGGATCGACCACCTCGAGCCGGTCGTCGCGCGCCACGAGGAGCGCGCGCGGGCCGTCGCCGGAGGCCCGGACGAGTTCGACGCCGCGCACCCCCGGCGGGAG
>JBICIB010000529.1:0-10640 GCA_043101415.1 Planctomycetota bacterium JB042
GGATCGTCGCGGCCGGGGACCACGCGATCCCGCAGCTGGTGAAGGGGCTCTACCTCCCGGTCGGCCCCGCCCGGGAACTCGCCGCGACCTGCCTCCGGAGGCTGACCGGGCTCGATCACGGATACCGCGAATCGGCCGACGAGGAGACGCGGCGCCGCGCGAGGGAGGCGTGGGTCCGCTGGCTCCTCGCCCGCCCCGTCCCCGCCGACGGGCCCCCGGAGGACCCGGACCGACGCTGATCGATCCCCGGAAGACGCCGGGTGCCGCGCCGCGGCGGGCACGCTATCGTTCCGGGTGCGCGCCCGCCGATTCGGACCTCCATGTCACGACCCGCCCGCTGGATCGCCCTGCTGCTGATCGTCGCTCTCGCCGCGGTGGTCCTCCGGTTCCTCGACTCGGAACCGTCGTCCGCGCCGGAGACGGCCCCTCCCGATCTCTCGACGGTCGAGCGGCCGCGGCCTCCCGACGCTCCCGCGGACCCCGACGCCGGCCCCGCGTCGCGGGACGGGCTCCCCGAGGGCCTTCCCGAGCGGGAGGCCGACTCCGGCGGCGCGGGCGCCGGATCGGCCGAGGCGTCCCCGAACGACGTGGTCGGCACGGGCAAGGTCGTCGACGAGAACGGCGCCCCGATCGGCGGCGCGACCGTGCGGGCGCTCCTGCACCGTCAGGCTTTCGTCACCGTGCACGAGCCGCTCGGCGTCGAGGCGCTCTCCGACGGGACGGGGGCGTTCCGGCTCGAGGGGCTCCCGCGCTCCGTGGCCGTCGCGTTGCTCGTCGAGAGGTCGGGGCGCGCCCGCGCGACCGTCGGACCGATCCAGACCGCCCGGGAGGGGTCGTTCCGTCTGCCGACGGTGACGCTCGGGCCGGGCCTGCGCCTGGTCGGGGCGGTCCGGGACGAGACCGACCTCCGCCCGGTCGCCGAGGCGATCGTGACGGTGTCGCCCGATCGACCGGAGGCCGGACGGATGCTGTTCCAGGGCGCGCCGGACGTCCTCGCGCTGACCGGACGGACCGACGCGGCCGGCCGGTTCTCGATCGAAGGGCTCGACTACACGCACTACCGCATCGAGGCGTCGTCCGAGGGGTACGCGCCCGCGGTGGTCCGACGCTCGTTCATCGCTTCGCGCGGCCGGGACGAGATCGAGCTCTCGCTCACCCTGACCCCGTCGAACGCCGAACTCCGCGGCGTGGTGCTCGGAGACGATCGGCCCGTGGCGGGGGCGATCGTCCGCGCCGTCGTCCCGCCCGGCGGGGCCGACGCCCACTCGGCCACCGCCCGCACCGCGGCCGACGGCACGTTCACGCTCCGCGGGCTGACCGTCGAGGCGTACGAGCTGACGGCGCGGGCGAACGGGTACTTCGCGCGGGAGCCCGTCCTCGCGACGCCCGGGCCGGACGCGGAGGTCCGGATCGAGCTCGGCCGGACCGGCTCCCTCTCGGGCCGGGTGATCGCGGGGGACGGCGCCGCCCCGGAGTCGTTCTCGGCCAAGGTCCTGCGCGTCGAGGGCGCGCGCGGCACCACGCGAGCGGTCCGGCGGGCCCTCCCCGGGGAGTCGCCGGGGACGTTCCGCGCGACGGACCTCCCCCCCGGGCGGTACGTGGTCGAGGTCGACGCGGGGACCGCCGCACGGACCCGGAGCGACCCGGTCGAGATCGGCGAGGCGGAGGACGCCGACGGCGTGGTGGTCCGGCTCGCGGCCGGGGGGAGCGTCCGTGGCCGGGTGGTCGACGCGGAGGGGGCGCCGGTCGCGGGCGTGACCGCGCACCTCCTCCCGCCCGACTTCGACGCCTCCTCCCCGGTGGCCGAGGTCCTGGTGCTCGAGCCTCACCTCGGCCGCTCGGCGCGCACCGACGGCGACGGTCGGTTCGAGCTCGCCCACGTCGCGGCGGGACGGTACGGGGTCCGACTCCTCGGCGCGGACGGCGGCGCGGGGTTCGTGCCCGGGATCGACGTCGAGGAGGGCGAGGTCGCGGACGTCGGCGACGTCGAACTCGCCGGCGCGGGCCGCCTCTCCGGGGTCGCGCTCGACGTCGACGGCCGACCGCTCCCCCGCGCCCGGGTGATCGCGGTCTCGGAGGGGACCGCCAGCCGCCGGAGCCGCCTGACCGATTCCGAAGGGCGATTCGACCTCGGTCCGGTCCCCGCCGGCGCGTACGTCGTCCACGTCGAGGCGGCAGATCGGTGGCGGTCGTTCGAGTTCACGAGCGACACGCCGGCGAACGTCCCCGAGGGCGGCGCGGTCGAGGTGACGGTCCGCGTGCGGAGGCGCTGAGGTGAACCTCGCGTTCCCGGTCGCCCGTCCGTTCGGCATCCGCATCCGGGTGCACGTGGTCTTCGTGCTGATGTTCGGGCTCCTCCTCGGCCAGACCCTCTGGTCGCACGGGGCCGGCGTGGCGCTCGACACCGCGACGCGCTTCGCGGTGCTGTTCGCCTGCGTGATCCTCCACGAGCTCGGTCACTCGCTCGCGGCGCAGGCGAAGGGGATCCGGGTCCACGACATCGTCCTCTGGCCGCTCGGCGGCATGGCGAGACTCGAACGGATCCCCCGCGACCCGGCGACCGAACTGAAGATCGCGGCCGCGGGACCGGCGGTGAACTTCTTCCTCGTGCTGCTCCTCTTCCCGTGGATGCTCGCGCGCGGCGAGGGACGGTCGCTCGAGCCGCTCGCCCTCCTCGGGGGGAGCACGCTCGAGTTCGCCTTCGCGGTCAACCTCGGCATGGGGATCTTCAACCTGGTCCCGGCGTTCCCCCTCGACGGCGGACGGATCCTGCGCGCGCTCCTGGCGCGTCACCGGCGGTACGACGGCGCGACCCGGCTCGCGGTCCGGATCGGACGCGTCCTGGCGATCGGTGCGGTCGCGGCGTCGATCGGCCACCCCTCGTTCCCGATCGTCGTGCTGCTCGCGGCGTTCGTCTGGTGGGCCGGGGAGCACGAGCAGAGGCAGCTCGATCGGCCGCGCCCGGAGACGCTCCGCGAGCCGACGCCCGGCGCACGGCGGTTCCTCGACCTCTCGCCTCCCCCCGCGCCGGGCCCCGTCGAAGGCGGCGAGCCGTCGCCGCACGCGGACGCCGACGAGCGGGAGCGGATCGGATGAGCGACGCCGGGACACCGCCGCGCCGCCCGCTCCTCCGTCGCGTCCTCCGGTGGACGATCTTCTCGCTCGTCGTGGCGGTGCTCGCGGAGCCCGCGCTCGTGCTGGCGATCCTCACCAACCCGCGGCGCGGGGACGCGCCGCCCGATCGCTCGCTGCTGGCGCAGTCGCTCCCGCTCGGCGGGCTGGAGCAGGTCGACTTCGCGACCGAGGACGGCCTCGTCCTCCGCGGAGACCGGATCGGCTCCCTCGACCGGCCGGTCGTCGTCTTCGGACACGGCTATCGCCACCGGCGCCGCCAGGGGGACCCGCTGGCGAAGGAGCTGTTGGCGCGCGGCTACTCCGTCCTCTCGTTCGACTTTCGCGGGAGCGGCGACTCGGACGGCGCGTTCACGGCGATCGGGGCCCGCGAGGCGGTCGACGTCCGCGCGGCACTCCGTCACCTCGCGGCCCGCGGCGTCCCCCCGGAGCGGACCGCGTACGTCGGGTTCTCGATGGGCGGCGCGGCGGCGCTCCTGGCCGGAGGGGCGCTGGCGGACCTCGCCGCGGTCGTCGTGATCGCGCCGTACAACCGTCTGCTCGAGACGTTCGAACGTCGCAGCACCCGGTTCGGCGTCCCGCTCCGCCCGTGGCTCGTCCCGGCGGTCGGGATGTTCGGGTGGGTGCACGACGTCGACCCGGCGACGATCCGCCCGATCGAGGGGGCGCCGGCGATCGCGCCCGCCCCGCTCCTGATCCTCGGGGCCCGGGACGACTGGCGGGCGCCGCCGGACGGATTGGAGGAGCTGTACCGCGCGGCGAACGAGCCGAAGCGCCTCGAGATCCTGCCGCGCGGGAACCACCTCGACCTCGCCCGGCTCGGCCCCGAGGTTCGTGCGCCGATCATCCAATTCCTGGAAACCACCCTCGCGCCGGACGACTGAACCGTCGGCCGGGCTCGGCGCCGGGGAGGCCGGGAAGAGGGCTCAGGCGGTCTTCTTGGCGGCGGCCGCGGGGGTCACGTGGCGCCGGATCAGCTCGACCAGTCGGCTCGGCTCGAACGGCTTCGCCACGAAGCCGGCGGCGCCTCGGTCGCGGCTGACGCGGGGGTCGCCGGGGCCGCGCGTCGCCTCGCGGGCGCTGAACACGACCACCGGGACGTCCCGGGTCGCCTCGTCGACCTTGAGGCGCTCGAGGGTCTCCCAGCCGTCGAGACCGGGCATCATGATGTCGAGGAGGATCACCGCCGGGGGCTCCCGGCGGGCCTCGTCGATCCCGGCTTCGCCGCTGGATGCCGTGGAGACGTCGAAACCCGCGGCTTCGAGGACCATCGCGGTCGAGCGGACGATCCAGGGATCGTCGTCGATCACGAGCACGCGGCTCGGGGCAGCAGCCATCGTTCCTCCCGGATGTCCGATTCCCTGGTGGCGGCCCCGGGGGGCCTCCTGAACGACCCCATCGTAGCCCGACGCCTCGGTCGTCGAGGCCGGTTTCTCCGATCTCCCCTCCCGGGAAGGGATCGACCGGCCTCGCGCCCGCTTCCTTCGGCGCGCGGCAGGCCCAGCGTCAAACCATGAAGAAGCAGAGACTTGGGACGAGGCGACGAATCGGGTTCTCGCTTCAGCCGTCCATCCGGCGGGCCAGGAACGGAGCCGCCGCCTCGGCCACGACCCGGTGCCCGAGGCGGGTCCAGTGCTGGTCGTACGTGTAGTAGACCTGGACCCCCTCGGCCATCTTCTCGCGCAGCGGCCCGGTGAGGCTCAGGCACTCCACCCCGAGCTCCTCGCAGAGGTCGAGGACGGTCCGTTCCTGCGTCTCGATGCGCTCGAAGAACCGCTCGAAGAAGACCTCCGGGGGCGGGAGGTCGTCGTCCTCGAACGACGCGAACGCGTGGAAGCCGTCCTTCGGGAGGCGGTCCTTCACCAGCGGCAGCACGACGTGCTCCTTGGCCGGCGCGTACAGGAAGACCGGGCGGATCGACGCCTCTCGGCAGGTCTCCACGATCTCTCTCAGGACCTGCGCGGCGTTGCGCCACCCCTTCTTCTTCCGGAACTTCTCCGGGTGGCGGTACAGCTGGCAGAGGTCGTCGGGATCGAACGCCGCGTGGTGACGCGTGCCTCCGGCCTCGACCTCGACCGGCATCCAGGAGAGCGCGACGTTCGGCGGGAGAGGGCCGTCCGCGAAGACGTCGCCGAGGGAGTCCTCCACGAACTGCCGGAACGCCTTGACGATCGGCGAGCCCTTCACGAACTCCTGGGCGTCGTCGTACATCCCCTTCCAGGTCGGCACCTCCTTGTCGGCGCGGTGCTCCTTCAGGTCGTTCCCCTCGTAGATCAGGAAGACCGCCATCCTCGGCTCGAGCGGGAGGCCGTAGGCGATCAGCGCGTTGCGGTACCCCCGCGGGGACGTCCCCGACATGCCGAGGTTGTAGATCGACCGCCCGAGCCGTTCGCGCAGGAGCGCCACCCAGACCTCGTCGTCCGAGACCCGCGACCCCTCCGTGAACGAGTCGCCGAACGCCAGCACGTCGGCCCGCTCCAGGGCGACCGGGTTGCGGAACCCTCGCTCGTCCGACGTGAGGACCACGTCGACCGGAGGGAAGCCCGGCGGGGCGTCCTCGTACGTCCGGGCCTCGCCCGGCACGTCGGCGAAGTGGACCTCGTACCGTTTCGACGGCGGGCGCGCCTTCACCGAGCCGTCCTTCAGACGCTTGAACTTGTGCGGCCAGTTCGAGAGCGCCTTCACCTGCTTCTTGACGTACCGGGGCTTCCGGATCGCCCGGGCGGCGACGTCGACGACGACGAAGCAGACGACGGACGAGAGCGCGACCGCGTAGAGCCGGAAGCGGACCGGGCGGTCGAATCGGACCCGGGACGCGAGCAACGCCGCCGCGATCAGCAGGATCGGCGTCGAGAGGAGGAGCGCGTACGCCTTGTTCTCGGAGTACCGCCCGAGGATGACCGGGTCCTGCTCCGCCACGAGCCGGACGACGTCGCTGGGGACGGCCCACCAGACGACGACCAGGACGACGAGGACGAGGGCGAGCAGACGCCGGGCCGACATGCCTCGCCAACCTAGCCGCCCCGACCGCCCCGTCGAGAGGGGACCTCGGGCCGAGCCCGCCCGGCGGGCGCCTCAGACCGGGTCGGAGACGGCGCGGACGGCTCGCTCGACGTCCGGGAGGACGGTCAGGAACCGGTCGAGCTTCATGATCCGGAGCACCTTCGTCACGTGCGGCGAGGCCCCGCAGACCGCGAGCGCCCCTCCCTGCTCGGCGACCTGGTGGTGCAGCGCGATCAGCACCCCCACCCCGCTCGAGTCGACCGTCTCCACGTTCTCGAGCCGCAGCACGAACGACCGGTGCCCCGCCTCGAGGTCGGCCCGGACCGCCTCCCGCAGACGACCCTTGAGCGACTCGGAGACGTCGAACGTGAGCGCCCGGTCCACGAGCTCGATCGAGCGCGCGGCCCCGTTCCCCTCGCTGCTCACGCGAAAGCCGGCATCGGACGAACTCGGAACGGACATCGCCTCTCCCGGGTGCGCCACCGCCGTGCACCCGTCCGGTCTTTCGGCCAGCGCCGGCCCGAATCCTTTGCCGTTTCGAAGATTTGGCCGGCGGAGGCGGCTCAGAGGGAGACCTCGTCGATCGGGATCCCCATCTCCCGGAAGATCTCGCGGGTCCGGGCGTTCAGGAACGCCCTCACCTCGGCGGTGGTCGTGAACGCGAGGACCCGGCGGGCGACCGACTCCGCCTCCTTCATCGTCACGGCCCGGATCAGCCGCCCGACCCCGGCCACGTAGTGGCGGGCCATCGAGAAGCGGCGCAGCCCGAGGCCCAGGAGGACGAGCGTGCAGTAGTAGCTGCCGGCCATCTCGCCGCAGAGCGACACCGGGCGGCCCGCCGCGTTCGCCGCGCGGATGACCGTCTGGACCGCGCGCAGCACCGACGGGTTCAGCGGCTGGGAGAGGTTCGCGACCCGGGCGTTGTTCCGGTCGACCGCCAGGAGGTACTGGATCAGGTCGTTCGAACCGATCGAAACGAAGTCGACCTCCTTCAGCATCGACTCGATCGCGAACACCGCGGCCGGGACCTCCACCATCACGCCGAGCGGGACGTGCTCGGAGTACGGGACCTTCCGCCGCGCGAGGTCGGAGCGGACGTCGTCGACGAACGCGACCGCCCGTCGGACCTCCTCGACCGTGGTGATCATCGGCAGCATGATCTTCACGTGGCCGAAGGCCGACGCGCGCAGGAGCGCCCGGACCTGGGCGATGAACATGTCCGGCCACTCGTCGCTGATCCGGTAGCCGCGCCAGCCGAGCGCCGGGTTGTCCTCGTCCTTCACCCGGAAGTACGGCAGCCGCTTGTCCCCGCCGATGTCGATCGTCCGGAACACGACCTCGCGGTGGCCGGCCCGCTCGACGACTCGCCGGTAGACCTCGAACTGTTCGTCCTCCGAAGGGAACGAGTCGCGGTCCATGTAGACGAACTCGGTCCGGTACAGGCCGATGCCGGCGATGTCGCCGAGGTCCTCCGGCATGACGTCGCCCGCGTTCTCGACGTTCACCAGCACGTCGATCGCGACGCCGTCGCGCGTCACCGCGGGGAGGGCCGGCTCGGCCGCGAACGCCGTCCGGACCCGCTCCACCGCCTCCGCGCCGCGGAGGTACCGTTCGAGCGTCTCCTTCGTCGGATCGACGACCACGGTGCCGTCCCGGCCGTCGACGATCGTGGTCTTCCCCCCCGCCTCGAGCAGCCGCGCGCTCTGCCGCACCCCGGTCACCGCCGGGATCCCGAGCGCCCGGGCGAGGATCGCCGCGTGCGACGCCTTCCCGCCGACCTCGGTGACGATCCCGGCCAGCCGGTCGCGATCGAGGCGCGCGGCGTCGGACGGGAAGAGCTCCTTCGTGACCAGGATGTACCGCGTGCGCGGGCTCGCGGTCGTCTCCTCGACCGAGGAGCTGAGGTGCCGGAGGAGCCGTCGACCGACGTCCTTCACGTCCGTCGCCCGCTCCCGCGCCAGCGGGTCCTCGAGCTTCGAGAACGCGTCCGCGTACCGGCCGATGACGTGGGCGACGCCCGCCTCGGCGCTAACGCCCTCGTCCCGGATCGACGCCTCGATCTGCTCCTGGAGGGACCGGTCCTCGAGGACCTGGAGGTGGACGAGGAAGATCCTCGCGTCGTGCTCGCCGACCTTCCGCGCCGCCTCCTCCCGGACGTTCGCCAGCTCCTCGCGGGCGAGCCGCATCGCGACCTCGAGCCGCTTCAGCTCGGCCGGCACGTCCTCCGGCGCGACCAGGTGCGCGTCCCCATCGGCCGGGAACGACTCGGTCTCGGCGAACACCGGCCCGATCCCGATCCCGTGCGAGACCGGGATCCCCTTCAGCACCAGCTCGCCGGCGTCCGGGCCGTCCATTCAGACCTCGAGGCTCCGGCGCAGCTCCCCCTCCAGCGCGTCGAGGTTGACCCGCCGCTGCTCCATCGAGTCGCGGTCGCGGAGCGTCACGCTGTTGTCCTCGGCGGTCTGGCCGTCGACGGTCACGCAGAACGGCGTCCCGACCTCGTCCTGCCGCCGGTACCGCCGCCCGACGGCGCCGGACTCGTCGTAGAAGACGTTCGTCCACCGGCGGAGGTCGTCCTCGATCGCGTGCGCCCGCTCGGGCATGCCGTCCTTCTTCACCAGCGGGAAGACCGCGACCTTGACCGGCGCCAGACGCGGGTGGAGATGCAGCACCGTCCGCTTCTCCTTCTCGAGCTGCTCCTCCTCGTACGCGTCGACGAGGAACGCGAGCGTCGCCCGATCGACGCCCGCCGCCGGCTCGATGACGTACGGGTGGTAGTGCGACTTCGACTGGTCGTCGAAGTACTTCATCTCCTTGCCGGAGTGCTCCTCGTGCTGCTTCAGGTCGAAGTCGGTCCGGGAGGCGATCCCCTCGAGCTCGGACCAGCCGAACGGGAACTCGTACTCGACGTCGACGCACGCGTTCGCGTAGTGCGCGAGCTCGTCCGACTCGTGGTCGCGGATCCGGAGCTTCTCCTTCCGCATCCCGAGGTCGACGTACCACTGGTAGCGCCGGTCGCGCCAGTACGCGTACCACTTCTCCCATTCGTCGGGCGGGACGAAGTACTCCATCTCCATCTGCTCGAACTCGCGGGTCCGGAAGATGAAGTTGCCGGGGGTGATCTCGTTCCGGAACGACTTCCCGATCTGCGCGATCCCGAACGGCGGCTTCACGCGGGAGCTGTTCGTGACGTTCGTGAAGTTGATGAAGATCCCCTGCGCCGTCTCCGGCCGGAGGTAGGCGACGGACGCGGAGTCCTTCACCGGCCCCATGTGCGTCTCGAACATGAGGTTGAACTGCCGCGGCTCGGTGAAGAACCCGGCGTCCCGGCACTTCGTCGCCTTCCGGCCGTTGTACGCCTTGTTGCCGCAGACCGCGTCCTCGAGGTGGTCCTCGCGGAAGCGCGCCTTGCACTCGCGGCAGTCGACGAGCGGGTCGGAGAAGCCGTCGACGTGACCCGACGCCTTCCAGACCTCCGGCCGCTGGAGGATCGCCGAATCGAGTCCGACCACGTCCTTCCGGGCGTGGACCATCGCCCGCCACCACGCGTCCTTGACGTTCTTCTTCAGCTCGACGCCGAGCGGCCCGTAGTCCCAGCACGACGCCTGCCCGCCGTAGATCTCGGAGGCCGGGAAGACGTACCCGCGGCGCTTGCAGAGGGAGACGATCTTGTCCATCGTGTCGGTCGGCTTCGCCATGTCGGCTCCCGGGTCGGGGGGAACCGACCATTCAATCGCCGCGCCGGAGAGGAGGCAAGCCGCCGGGGACGGTTAGGATGCGCCGTCGCGTCCGTCGAACCGCCGCCCGCTCCCGAGAGGCCGCCCATGCGATCCGCCGCGCTCGTCCTCCTCCTCGCCCTGCCGCTCCCGTCCTGCGCCGAGCGGGGACCCTCCCCCGAGTCCGACGACCTCGCCGCCGGGCCGGAGGCGCGCCTCGCGAAGTTCGTCCCGGTCGAGATCGCCGCCGACGCATCGCACCTCGAGGCGTCCGAGGCGGCCGCGCTCGGCCACCTCGTCGAGGCGGCGAAGCTCATGCATCCGATCTTCCTCCGCCAGGCGTGGGTCCGGAACCCCGAGCTCGAACGGACGCTCGAGGGGACCGAGAAGGCGCTGTTCGACGTCCACCGCGGGACGTGGGACCGGCTCGACGAGGAGTGCTTCCTCCCGGACTGCGACACGCCGCGACCGGACACCGCCGGCTACTACCCGCCCGACATGACGAAGGCCGAGTTCGAGGCGTGGGTCGCCGCCCACCCCGAACGGAAGGAGGCGTTCGAGGGGCTGTTCACGATGATCGTCCGGAGCGACGACGGCGGGCTGCGTGCGGTCCCGTACTCCGAGTTCTTCCGCGAGCACCTCGAGCCGGCCGCGGAACACCTCCGCGCGGCGGCCGACGCGACGGCGAACGAGAGCCTGGCCCGGTTCTGCCGCTCGCGCGCCGCGGCGTTCCTGTCGGACGACTACTACGCGAGCGACATGGACTGGATGGACCTCGACTCGGCGGTC
>JBICIB010000530.1:0-17544 GCA_043101415.1 Planctomycetota bacterium JB042
CCTCGAACGCGAAGCCGCGCCGCTCGTGCCGCTCCAGCCGCGCCTCCGCGCGCCGCGACAGGGACGGGTCGCCGACGTCGGAGAACGCGACGCCGACCAGCTCGTCGAGGTTCGCGAGCGTCTCCTCGTCGGGTTCGGGCGTCCCCTTCGCCTCCAGCGCCCGGAACTCGGCGAGGCGCGGCGTGAACGTCGGGCCGGCGCGCTCGGTCGTCGCGGCCCCGTCGGGCGCGGCGCGTTCGGAGCAGCCGCCGGGAAACGTCGCGGCGCCGAGGAACAGGACGAGCGCCGCCGGAGGATTCGTCGCCCGGATCATCGGAGGTCGACCTCCCGCTCGAACAGGAGCGTGCTGGCCGGGTCGTCGTCCGTCGCGTACGGGTTCAGGCGGTACCAGAGGCGCGCCTCCGCCCGGACCGCGTCGGCCGGCACGTCGACCCGCGACTCGTGGCGCGCGTCGGCCGGGAGCTGCGTGTTGATCTGCGGCTCGTCCCGGTACGGCTGGCGGAACCGGTAGAGGTGCTGCCAGTCCGTCGCCGTCCCGGCCTCGTCGACGAACCGCACGAGGATGTCGACCGCCCGATGCCGCTCCTCGGTCGGGAAGTTGTGGCCGGCGCCGGTGTTCGTGACCGCCAGCACGAGCTCGTCTCCCTCCCGCGTCGCCTCGAACGTCGCCGCCGACCGGAGCATCTCCTCGTCGTGGCACCCTTCGTAGACGTGGCGACGGCCCGTCGACCCGTCCGCCCGCGTCACCTTCGGCATGTGGCAGTCGTTGCAGGTGATCCCTTCCTTCGCGTACCGGCTGGCCCGCCACTGGTCGGTCGTCTCGTGCTGGTTGTGGCAGGTCCCGCAGAGGTTCACCCCCATGTGCTCGGCGTCGGCGACCGGCGCGCAGCCGAGGTCCGACGCGTTCAGCCCGACGACGCGGCCGTTCACGTCGAGGTGGCACGCCAGGCAGTCGACCCCCTCGTCCGGCCGCGTCACCCGGGGGAGCGTCCGGTTCAGCAGCCCGGTCTGCGAGATCGGCCGCGGGAGGTGACACGCCTGGCACTCCTTGTTGCGGAAGTCGTCGGAGAGCTTCCGCACCTCGGGGTTCTCGTACGCGATCTGGTGGTGCGACCCCTGCCACTCGTCGAACACCTCCCGGTGGCACTCGGCGCACTGCTTCGACGAGGTGAACCGAGGTGGCTCGGTCGAACCGTTCGCGGCCCCGGAGTCGCTCGACATGGTGCGCACGAACGCGGCGACGCCGGTGACGATGGCGATCGCGACGACGACGCGGACGACGGCGTTCATGACGACTCCTTTGCTTCGTCGACGGCGGGGAGGAGGCGCGGCGCCCCCTGCAGGCGGAGCGACACCGGCTCGCCGACCGCGCGGGGGTTCGCGTCGCGCAGCCGGACGGTCTGCCCGTCGAGCTCGACGTGCACGCGGAACGCGCCGCCGTCCGGCTCGCAATGGAGCACCCGCCCCGCCGGGCCGTCCCCGCACGCGACGTCCCCCGGCAGGAGGACGAGCGACCACGGCCCCTCGCCGTCCGGCCGCGGCGCCGTCCCGAACGCGGTGCGGACGCTCCCGTTCGCGCCGACCTCGACCGGGAGGCACGCCGCCTGGGCGAGGAACGCCGCCGTGAACGCCGTCTTCGGCCGCGCGAGGAGATCGAGCGCCGCGCCGCTCTCGACCACGCGGCCGCTGCGGAGCACGACCAGGTCGTCCGCCATCGCCAGCGCCTCGTCGCGATCGTGCGTGACGACGACGAGCGTCAGGCCGCGCTCGAGCGAGACGCTCCGCACGAGCAGCGTCAACGCGTCGCGGAGATGCACGTCGACCGACGAGAGCGGCTCGTCGAGGAGCAGGACGTCCGGCGACGGCGTGAGCGCCCGGGCGAGCGCGAGCCGCTGCCCCTCGCCGCCCGAGAGGCTCCCCGGCCGCCGCTTCTCCATCCCGCCGAGCCCGACCCGCTCGAGGAGCGCGCGCGCCTCCGCCTTCTTCATCTCGGGCGCCACGAACCGCAGGTGCTCGAGGGCGGTCATGTGTGGCCAGAGGGCGCCGCTCTGGAAGACGAAGCCGATCCGGCGCTCGGTCGGCGGCACGTGGGCGCCGTCCCCGGAGACGACCCGGTCCCCGAAGCGGATCGTCCCCGCCGACGGCGTCTCGAGACCGGCGAGGCACCGGAGGAGGGTCGACTTCCCGGAGCCGCTCGGACCGACGAGCGCGGTCCGGCTTCCCGACGGCGCGGTGAACGAGACCGGCCCGAGGCGGAACCCGCCCTTCGGCCCCCCGGGGCGGAACTCGAGCGCGTCGACGGCGACGGATGTCACGACAGGGACCTCAGCTTGCGCCCGGTCAGGACGACGGTGAGCAGCGGGACGAGCACGGCGGACGCGAGGAGCATCAGCGCGAGCGCGCCCCCCATGTCCTCGCCGCCGAAGTGGACGATGTTCGACAGGCGGCGGACCACCGTACCGTTCCCGGCCGGGAGGACCACGGCGACGTCGAGCTCGCGCAGCGCGAGGATGAAGATCAAGCACGCCGCCGACCAGATCGCCGGGAGGAGGAGCGGGAGGTGGACCCGGAGCCCCCGGGCCAGCGCGGAGCGCCGGCCGAACCGCGCGGCCTCCTCGAGCTCGACCGGGATCCGCCGGACCGCCGCGCTCAGCGTCAGCACGCCGAACGGCAGGAAGCGCGCCGCGTACGCGCCGGCGAGCATCCCCGGCCCGTCGTAGAAGTCGAAGAAGAGGTCGCGGTTGAACACCTTCACCATGCCGATCGCGAGGAGCACGCCCGGGACGGCGACCGGGAGGATCGAGAGGTGGTCGATCCACCCCCGCCTCCGGGCGGCCTGCCACGCCAGCGGCAGCGACACCGCCAGGAGGACCGCCGTGGTCGCGCCCCCCACCCCCAGCGTGTAGCCGAGATCGCCGCCGAGTTCCCGGAACGCGGACCGGAAGTTCCCCGAGAGGATCTCGAACGACATCGGGCGATCGACGACGGTCGACCCGGCCGCCCACATCCCCATCACCGCCACCGGGACGACGACGCCGGCGCCGAGGTACGCCGCGGGGAGGAGGAGCGCCGGCCATCGCGCCCCGCCGAGCCTCCGGACCGGCAGCGGCGCGGCGCCGCCCCGGGACGCGCGGCCGCGCAGCCGGAGCGCGGCGACGAGCGAGACGAGGATCAGCGCGACCAGCGGGACGGCGGCGACGATCGGGCTGGCGACCGCCGCGTGGTCGACGCCGGTGTTGCGGCGCGTCCACTTGGCGAAGATCCCCTCCGCGTACGTGTGCCACGCCTTCCCCTTCCCGGTCAGGAACTCCGGGACGCCGTGCTCCGACACCACGAAGATGAACGCCAGCAGGCAGCCCGCGAACACCTCGGGGAGGATCGACCGGAGCAGCCAGCGCTCGGCGCCGACCCGCCCGCGCGCGAGGAGCGCCGCCTCGTACGCGCGGCCGTCGGTCGCCCGCAGACCGCGCGCGGCGAGCACGGCGACGAACGGCGCGTGGCTCACCCCGAGCAGCATCGCGCACGCGAAGAACCCTCGGGTGTCCGCGAAGTCGGAGAACCCCATCGCCACGAGGATCGGCGGCAGGACGAGGGGCAGCGCCCCGAGCGGACCGAGCACGGCGGCGCCCGGCAGGTCGGTCCGGTGCGTCAGCCAGGCGTGCCCGAGGCCGAGCACGAGCGCCACCGCGACCGACGCGGCGCCGAGCCGCATCGACGCGAGGAGCTGGATCCGGTCCGTCGGATCGGCGAGGAGCTCCCGCCACGGCGCCAGCGAGAAGCCGTCCCCGTCGTGGACGGTCTCCCACGCCATGAAGAGGAGCGGCGCGGCGAGGAAGAGCGCCCCGAAACCGAGGGCCCCGCCGAGCCAGACCGTCGCCGCCCGCGGGAGCTTCACGTCAACCCTGGCCCTGGAACCGGGACTGGAACGCCGCCATCGACTCCTCGAGCGCCGCGGCGGTGGCGGCGACGTCCCACTCCATCTCCTTGAAGGCGCCGATCTCGAGGATCTGCTCCTCGGCCGGACCCGCGACGCCGGCGCGGAGCGGGATCTGCGCCGACCGGCTCGCCGCGAGGAGCGCCTCGACCTGCTCGGAGAGCACGAAGTCGATCAGGGTCCTCGCCGCCTCGGGGTTCGGGCCGCCCTTCACCATGGCGACGGAGTTCGGGATCAGCATCGTCCCGATCTCCCCGTCGCCCTGGTCGGGGAAGACGCACGCGACCGGGTGCCCCTTCGACTTCGCGACGTGGAAGTCGTCGGTGTCCGTGAACGCGAACGCGAGGTCGCCGTCCCGGACGGCCCGCATCGTCGCCCCGTTGCTCTGGAGGAGCGCCACGTCGTTCTCGAACAGCCCGTCGACGAACCGGTCGAACTCCGCCTCGCCGAGCGCGCCGCGGAGCGCGGTGAAGTGCGTGAGCGTCGTCCCCGTCAGCGGTCGCGCGATCCCGCACCGCCCCTTCCACTTCGGGTCGGTCAGGTCCCACATGCTCGTCGGCCACGACGCGGCGTCGGGGAGGACCTCCGTGTTGACGATCAGGACGCGCGCCCGGGCCGCGAACCCGGCGTACAGGCCCGAGGGCTCCTTGTACGCGGCCGGAAGGTCGGCCGCGTTCGGCGAGACGTACGGGGCGAGCGCGTCCTTCTGCGCGAGACGGACGGTCTGCGCGATCTCGTTGTTCCAGAAGACGTCGCAACGCGGACGCCCGCCCTCCTCGAGGATCGCCGAGACGAGCCCGACCGTCTTCGAGGCCTCGGTGTCGTACCGCGCGCGGACCCGCAGCCCGCTCTCCTCCTCGAACCGCTTCACCAGCGACTCGCTGTGCTCCTGATCGAGCGCCACGTACAGCACGACGTCGGCGTCGCCGCCGCAGCCGGAGAAGGGGGAGAGCGCCGCCGCGAGCGCGGCGACACGGAGGGTTCGACACTGCATGGTCGTTTCGGCTCCTCGGATCTGTCGGGGCGCTCGCGCGTCCCCGTTCGGAACGATGTCGAAAGGGGAACGATACCGGACTCACCGGACCGGGACCGCGCGATAGACGCCGACGGCGACCTCGCCGTCGCCGGCGGCGGCGTCGTCGACGCGGACGTGGAGGCGATCCTCGGCGTCGAAGAGGAGCTTCCCGCCGACCGCCCCCGCGCCGATCCGTTCGCGGAGATCGAGGTACGGCGGCGCGCTGGTCGGACGCTCGCCCTGATCGTCGCCGTAGAACGGCCGCGTCGGGTCGGGGACGCCGATCCTCCAGATCCGCCCCTCGCTCGCGCACGACGCGAAGAGCGCTCCCTTGGAGTCGAACGCCAGATCGACCAGGCCGGCGGATCGGTTCCGCGCGGGGTCCCACGGTTCGAAGACCGCGATCAGTTCGCCGACGGGAGGGCGCACGACGGCGTCCGCCGCGTCGAGGACGAACCGCACCACGACGGACGAGGTCCGGTAGCCGACGTACAGCCAGCCGTCCCGGGAGACCGCCACGCTCGGGTCGAGGAGTTCGACCCGAGCCTCCCCTTCGGGGTGCTTCAGCCGGACGTCCGGGCCCGTGACCGCGGCGACGTCGACCGGCTCGATCTCGCGCGCCCCGGAGAGCACGGCGGTCACCCGCTCGAGTCCGGCCGGCGACGCCACGGTCCGCTCGGCCGCGGGCGCCCGGACCGGCACGAGCGACGCGAACTCGAACGCGACCTCCCCCTCGTCCTCCCACTCGGCGTCCTCGTGATCGACCGTCGATCGCGCGTCACCGGACTCCGTCCCTTCGACCAGACAGCCGAGCAGGACGAGCGGGGCGAGGCAGGCGAACGGGAGACGGGACGACATCGGGAGGCTCCGGACGAGGGGCATCGCGTCGAGAGCACACGGCGCGCCAGGGCGCCGGCTGTCGTAAGTCGCGTCAGGAGGGTCGACAAGATGCCCCACCCGCTCCCTCGCCCGGTGCGGCGGGGTGCCGACGTCACCGTTCGGTATCAACGATTGGCGGCCGGCTCGGGGGCCGCGGGAGGGCGGCTACCCCTGCTTCCAGGCGGTCAGCCCCCGCTCCTCGTCCGTGCCGGGGATCGTGTTGTCGAGGACGAGGGCCGCGGCCGCGCCGACGGCCATCCCGATGCTCCCGATGGTGTTGACGATGTTCGTGAGCCACTCGGGGCCGACCTCCACCCGGTGGGCGGCGAAGTACTGCGGCACCGACAGCCCCATGAACAGCGCGAACCCGAGGATGAAGAGGTTGCGCGCCGAGTTCAGGTCGACGAACTGGAGGTTCGACAGTCCGACCGACGCGATCATCCCGAACATCGCGCAGTACATCCCGCCGACGATCGGGTCCGGGATGGTCGTGAAGACCGCGCCGAACTTCCCGATCGTCGCGAGCGCGATCATCAGGACCGCCCCCGCCTGCACCACCCGCCTCGCGCCGACGCGCGTGAGACCGATGGCGCCGATGTTCTCGCTGTACGACGTCGTCCCGTTCCCGGTGCCGAACACCGCCGCGACCAGGCAGCCGACCCCCTCCATCCCGATCCCGCGGTCGATCACCTTCCGGTCCGGCACCGGCGCCCCCGCGAGGCGGGCGCACGCATAATAATCGCCGACGGACTCGACCATCGACGCGACGAACCCGGCGAGCATCCCGACGATCGCCGCGACCTCGAACCGCGGCGCCCCCCACTGGAACGGGAGCGGAAGGAACAACCAGTCCGCCCGGGCGACGTTCTCACCGGAGACGTGGGCGACGTGATCCTCCGGGAAGACCCCCGCGACGCTCAGGCCGTACGACGCTCCCCACGCCAGCAGGATCGCCAGCATGACCGGGAAGAGCTCGAACGCGCGGTGGGTCCGCTTCATGTATTGGCTGAAGAGGATGATCAGGACGATCGTCAGCCCCCCGATCCCCCAGTGCGTCCCCGCCTTCGGCGCGCCGATCCCGAACAGCGAGAGGCCGATCAGGGCGATCGTCGGCGCGATCGTCACCGGCCCGACGAACCGGAGGAGGCGGCCGACGAGGCCGGAGTAGCCGACGACCATCTCGACGATCGCACCGACCAGGATCGCGCCCTGGACGTGCTGCATCTTCACCTCGAACCCCGCCTCCGCGACGCCGGCCATCCCGCAGATCGCGGCGGCCGGCGCGAGGAACGAGAAGGTGCCGCCCTGGACGAGCGGCAGGCGGTTCCCGAGGGTCGTCTGCAGCAGCGTGGTGATTCCGCTGACGAAGAACATCGTGCCGATGAGCTGCGCCAGCTGCGCGGGGTCTCCCGCGATGCCGAAGCTCTCGGCGAGGATGAGCGGGATCGCCACCGTCGACCCGAACATCGTGAGGTAGTGCTGGAACCCGAGGAAGACGGTCTCGAGCGGGGGCGGCCGGTCGTCGATGCCGTAGATCAGGTTCCGGGTCATTCGCACCTCGTCTCCCGACCGGGGGGATTGCTACCTTCGAGGTGTCCTACGCCCTCGGGAGAACGGATGGAAGGCTCCACCTCGGCCGCGCCCGCCCGCACCGGAGCGGGGCGCCTGGTCGGCGCGCTCGCCGCGTCCCTCGGCCTCGGGGCCGGGGCGGCCGTCCTCTTCTGCGTCGCCGCGACCTTCGACGCCTGCCCGCTCGGCGCGTCGCCGGCGCTGCTCCTCTCCCTCGTCGTCTCGGTCGCCCTCCTGTTCGTCCTGATCTTCGCGCCGCCGCTGCGGCTCGTCGACACGCCGTATTCGGCGGCCGCTCTCGTGCTCGTGTCCGGGAGCGCCTTCTCGATCACCCTCCACCGTCTGTTCGAGACCGACGCCCCGATCGCCCGGGCGCTCCTCGACGCGCACCCGCCCGCGGTCGGCCTGACCGTCGGCCTGTCGATGACGCTCCTGCTCGCCGCGACGGGTCACCTGATCCAGGAGAGCCAGAGGAAGCGCCGCGCCCTGCATCGCGCGCTGGCCGAACTCCGGTCGAGCGAGGCGAAGTTCCGCCGGTTCGCCGAGCACATCCGGGACGTCTTCTGGATCGTCGACTGGCCGAGCGGACGGGTCACGTACGTCAGCCCGGCGTATGAGGAGATCTGGGGACGGCCGCGGGGCGACCTCGACGCGGTGTCGCGCGAGCTCCGCGACGCCGTCCACCCGGACGACCGCGAGCGGGTCGCGCGGGCGTTCGGGGCGGCGGCGGAGACCGAGTACGACGAGACGTTCCGCGTCGTCCGCCCGGACGGCGAGATCCGATGGGTCCACGACCACGGAGCGGCGATCCGGGACGACGAGGGGACGCCGCTCCAGATCCTCGGGGTGGCGCAGGACGTGACCGCGCGCGAACGCCAGCAGGGACGGCTGACCCAGCTCGCCCAACGGATCGAGGCGGTCCGCGAGGAGGAGCGGACCGAACTCGCCCGGGAGATCCACGACGTCCTCGGACAGGCGCTGACCGCGATCCAGCTCGACCTGAACTGGGTCCGGGATCGGGCGCGCGACGGGGAGGAGCTCCAGGACGATCGCCTCGCCGCCATGATCCGGCTCGCCGACGAGACGATGGACTCGGTCCGCCGGCTGTCGACGCGCCTCCGGCCGACGGTCCTCGACGACCTCGGACTGAAGGCGGCGCTCGACTGGCAGGTCCGGGAGTTCTCCCAGCGGACCGGCTGCACCTGCCGTCTGTCGGTCCTCGCCGAGGATCTCTCCCCGGACGACGCTCGGGACACGGCGCTCTTCCGGATCCTCCAGGAGTCGCTCACCAACGTCACCCGTCACGCCGGCGCGAAGCACGTCGACGTCCGACTCGACCGGGCCGACGACGCGCTCCGCCTCACGGTGACGGACGACGGGCGCGGCATCCGGCCGGTCGAGGCCGACGCCGACGGCTCGCTCGGTCTGATCGGGATGCGGGAGCGGGCCGACGCGCTCGGGGGGCGGTTCACGGTGACCCCGGCGGAGCGGGGTGGTACGATGGTCCGAGTCACGATTCCCATGACCCGCCAGGAATCCCAGGGGAGAGAAGGCTCATGATCGGTCTGTTGGTGGCCGACGATCATCCGATCGTTCGGGAAGGGCTGAAGCGCATCGTGTCGACCTACGACGACATCGGGGTCGTCGACGAGGCGATCGACGGGGACGACGTCCTCTCGAAGGTGAAGAACGAAGGAGTCGACGTCGTCCTCCTCGACGTGTCGATGCCGGGCCCGGGTTTCCTCGAGACCCTGCGCCGTCTTCGCGAGCTCCGCCCGGGGGTCCGGGTGCTCGTGCTGAGCGTCCACCCGGAGGACCAGTACGCGGTCCACGCGCTCCGCGCCGGCGCGTCCGGATACCTCACGAAGGACCACTCCGCGAACGAGCTCGCCGAGGCGATCCGCAAGGTCCACGAGGGGCGCCGCCACCTGACGGAGTCCCTGCAGGACCGCCTCGCCGATTCGCTCGACTCCGGCGGAGAGAAGCCGCTGCACGAGCTCCTCTCGTCGCGCGAGTTCCAGGTCTTCTGCATGCTCGGCTCGGGGAAGAGCGTCACCGACATCGCCGAGGAGCTCGAGCTGAGTCCGAAGACGGTGTCGACGTACCGGGCGCGCATCCTCGAGAAGACGAAGCTCTCCGGGAACGCCGAGGTGATCCGCTACGCGGTCCAGCACGGCCTCTCGTAGTGCCTCCCTCCCCGCCCGCCGATCCGTTCCTCGCGGCGGCGATCGCCGAGGCCGAGACGGGCCGCGAGGAAGGCGGGATCCCGATCGGTTCGGTCCTCGTCCTCGACGGGGAGATCGTCGGGCGCGGCCACAACCGCCGGGTCCAGGACGGGAGCGCCGTCCTCCACGCCGAGATCGACTGCCTCGCGAACGCGGGGCGGCGGACGGCCGCGGAGTACGCGCGCGCCACGATCTACTCGACGCTCTCTCCGTGCGACATGTGCAGCGGAGCGATCCTGCTGTTCGGCATCCCGCGGGTCGTCGTCGGCGAGAACCGCACGTTTCGCGGGCCGGAGGAGTACGTCCGGTCCCGCGGCGTCGAGATCCAGATCGCGGATGACGCCACCTGCGTCGCGATGATGCGTCGGTTCGTCTCCGACCATCCCGAGCTCTGGAGCGAGGACATCGGCGAGGACCCCGCGTCCCGCTGACTCTCGGTCGCGCGGATGGAACGTCGGCCCGCGGCGGCTCCGACCGTTTGGGCAAGATTCGTTTGTATAGATTGTCGCGCCTTACGATGTCGGTCGACAGGGGACTTCATGGGAGGACTCCGGATGGCCACCGCGGACGATCGACCGAGCCGAGAAGGGGGAGCGATGACGACGCCGGGACGGAGTCCCCGCCGGGTCCTCGTGCTCGAGGACCAGCCCGAGCTGCTCGAACTGTTCGGCGAGGCGCTCGCGGGATACGGCTGCGACGTCGTCCTGTGCCAGGAGATCGAGGCCGCCGAGACGCTCCTCGCGGAGGAGCGGTTCTCCGCGCTCGTGACCGACCTGAACGTGTCGGCGCGCGGCGGCGCCGAGGGACTCCGGCTGGCCCGGTTCTGTCGGACCCAGTTCCCGGACTGTCGCGTCGTGATCGCGAGCGGACACATCACCCAAGAGGTCGAGCGGATGGCGCGCGACGCCGACGTCTCGACGATCCTTCACAAGCCGTTCTCCTGGGCGAAGCTCGCCGAGGCGGTCTTCGGCGAGAGGGTCGTGCCGCGGCGCGCCTCCGGAGACGTCCGACGCGTCCCGATCCTGGCCGACGTGCTGCACGCGCGGTGCGTGACCGCGCTGCTGCAGCCGATCGTCCACCTCCGACCGACCGCGTCGCGGAATCGGGTCTTCGCGGTCGAAGGGCTCGCGCGGGGCCCGCACGGGACCGTCCTCGCGCGCCCCGACCTCTTCCTCGGGGTGGCCTCCCGCAAGGGACGGGGCGTCGCGGCGGAGTTCCAGTGCATCGACGCCGTGCTCGACGCGACCGACCGACTGCGCGCGGACGTGCCGATCTTCCTGAACGTCCAGCCTCGCTCGCTCTCCGCGGACGACTTCGCCGACCGCCTGCTCTCCCGGCTCGAGCGACACGCGGTCCCGCCGTCGCGCGTCGTGCTCGAGATCACCGAGCACGAGACGATCGTCCACCCGGCGGCGTTCGGGCGCGCGCTCGACGCGCTGCGGCGACGCGGCTTCCGCTTCGCCCTCGACGACTACGGGGAGGGCGTCTCGAACCTGCTCCTGCTCCAGTCGCTCGAGCCGGAGTTCGTCAAGCTCTCGAGCCGGCTGACCGCTCGCCTCGAGGACTCGCGCTGGGCGCGGGAGATGCTCCGCTCGACCGCCGGCCTGGCGGAGGCGCTCCAGATCGAGGTGATCGTGGAGGGGATCGAGACTCCGCGGCAGGCGGAGATCGCCGGCTCGTTCGGGGCGCGCTTCGCGCAGGGATATCACTTCGCGCGTCCGGGGAGCGTCGACGAACTCGAGCACGCCGCGCGCGTCGACTTCCTGACCGCGCACGCCGGCTGAACCGCGGCGGACGCGCTCGCGACGGGCGGGACGCGGCCGGTCAGCGGAGCTCGAACTTCCGGACCTTGCCGGACGCGGTGCGCGGGAGCGCGTCGAGGAACCGCACGACGCGCGGATGCTTGTACGCCGCCAGCTCGTCCAGGCAGTAGCGGCGGAGCTCGTCGGCCAGCGCCTCGTCCGAGGCGCGGCCGCCGGCGGGGACGACCCAGGCGACGACGGTCTCCCCCTTCCGTTCGTCGGGCGCCCCGGTCACCGCGCACTCCCGGACGGCCGGGTGCTCGTGGAGGACCGCCTCCACCTCCTTCGGGTAGACGTTCAGGCCGCCGACGAGGATCATGTCCTTCTTGCGGTCGATGATCGAGACGTACCCCTCGGCGTCCCGCGTCGCGAGGTCGCCGGTCCGGAACCACCCGTCGCCGTCGAGCACCGCCGCCGTCGCCGCCGGGTCGCCGTGGTACCCCTTCATGACCATCGGCCCCCGCACCCAGAGCTCGCCGACGTCGCCGAGCGGGACGTCCGCGCCGTCGGGGTCGACGATCCGCATCTCGCAGCCGGGGATCGGCCACCCGACCGTCCCGGGCTTGCGCCGCGGGGCCGCGACGTTGGCGTGGGTCACCGGCGACGTCTCGGAGAGACCGTACCCCTCCTGGATCTCGACTTCGAACCGCCGCTCGAACGCCTCCAGCACGGCGACCGGCAGGCCGGCCCCGCCGGAGAAGAGGAACCGGACGGACGAGAGGTCGGCGTCGACCTCGTCGGCGACCCGGAGCATGTCGATCAGGAGGGTCGGGACGCAGACCGTCGCGGTGATCCGATGGCGTCCGAACATCCGCAGCGTCTCCGCCGGGTCCCACGACCGGAGCGGAAAGATCGTGCCGCCGGCGAGCAGCGGGGCGAGCATCATCACGGTCATCCCCGTGATGTGGAACATCGGCAGCGGCACGAGCATCCGGTGGTCGTCCGGCGCGAGCCCGTTCAGCGCGTTCATCGTGCGGACGTTCGAGGCGAGGTTGCCGTGGGTCAGCAGCACCCCCTTCGCCTTCCCGGTGGTGCCGGAGGTGTACGGCATCAGCGCGAGGTCGTCGTCGCCGCGTTCGGCGAGGAAGGGGGCGCCGTCGATCCCGTCGAAGGCGCGACCGTCCGTCCCGCCGACCTCGACCACGGCGACGCCGGTCCGCGCGGCCCCCTCCCGCGCGGCGTCGTCGCCCGCCGACGTCACCAGCAGGCGGGCCCCGGAGTCCTCGAGCTGGTGCGCGATCTCCCGCCGGCGGAGCTGCGGGTTCATCGGCGTCGGCACCGCGCCCGCGGCCAGCGCCCCCCAGACCGCCACCACGAACTCGATCCCGTTCGGCAGGTGGAGCGCCATCCGGTCCCCCGGCCCGACGCCGCGCTCGCGCAGTCCGCCCGCGAACCGCAACATCCGCTCGGCCAACGCGGCGTACGGGACACGCGCCCCCTCGAACTCGACCGCGACCCGGTCCGGGTCCCGCGCGGCGACGTCGGCGAGGCGGCGGGCGAGGTTCATGCCGGGCACGGTACGGCATTTCCGGGAGGTCGTGAATCGGAGTAAGGTGCAGGCGATGGACGACGCCGAACGCCGCAAGCTCCTCGAGAGCGCCAGCCAGGGGGACGAGAACGCCGTGGAGGCCCTCCTCCGGCGCTACCTCCCCGGCCTGCGCGCGTTCATCCGGCTCCGTTCCGGACCGCTCGTCCGCGCGCGCGAGTCGTCCGAGGACCTCGCCCAGTCGGTCTGCCGCGAGGTCCTCCAGCACATCGACCGGTTCCAGCACGGGAACGAGACCGGCTTCAAGCACTGGCTGTTCACGACGGCGATGCGCCGGATCCAGAACAAGCACGAGTACTGGAAGGCGCAGAAGCGCGACGCGGCCCGCGACGTCCCGCTCGACGGCGGGCGGAGCGACGGCGGGAACGAGGCGCTCCTGACCGCGTACCGCACCTTCTCGAGCCCGAGCCAGCACGCGATGGCGAACGAGGAGCTGGAGCGGATCGAGGCGGCGTTCGACGAGCTCGGCGACGACGAGCGGGAGGTCATCGCGCTGGCCCGGATCGTCGGCCTCTCGCACAAGGAGATCGGCGAGAAGATGGGGAAGTCGGAGGGGGCGGCGCGCGTCGCGCTCCACCGGGCGCTGATCAAGCTGGCGGAGCGCCTGGACGAGGGCTGAACCAGCCGACCGTCACCTTCAGCAGCCGCCGCACGAACGAGGGTCGGACGCCGAGCCTGCGGCAGCGGAAGACGCGCGCCGCGAACCGCTCGTCGCCGGGCGCGTACTCCGCCACGAACGCTCGGCGCGCGGCCTCGTCGGGGAGGAGCGTGCGGCTCCGCAGGACCTGCAGCACGTCGGCGAGCGCCGGGAGGCGCGCGTGGATCGAGCGACGGAAGAAGATCGCCGAAGGGAGGTCGATCCACCGCCAGGTCCGCACCTCCTTCTTGCCGACGCCGACGAGGTTGCGCGGGCTCGCGGCGAGGTGGAGGCAGCCCCCCCGGTGGAGCGCGCGCAGGTTCTCGGCGACGATCGGCCGGAGCTCCGCCCGGGCGGCGGCGGGGTCGTCCGCCCGGAGGATCAGTTCGACGACGGAACGGACCTTCCGCGCGTGCTCGAACGCGACGAACTGATCGACGACCACCCCGAACCGCCGCCGCTCGCCGTACGCCAACACCGGCACGACCGACAGGGCGCGCTCGCGGGCGAGCGAGCCGTTCCGATACTCGCGCGCCGCGCGCCCCGCGAGGAGCGGCGTCCCGAGGTTCCGCTTGAGCGGCGGCCGGTAGATCTTGACGAAGACGCGCCGCGGTCCGTCGTCGGCCGGGAGCTTCAGCCAGAGATGGCGGGTGTGCCGTTCCTTCCGCTGGCGAACGACGAACGGGCAGTCCGACGAGACGTCCTGCAGGACGTCCGCCCACGGCTCGTGGACCGCACCCCCCGGCGCGACCACGTATCCCGACCCACTCTCGCTCACGCACCCCCCGGTTCGTTCCGGACATCATAAGTGCGGACCGGAGGCCGATGCGAGTCCGGATCGGCGCGGCGGGGTCAGTCGATCGCGTCGAGCGTCGTCTCCCGGCCGAGCCGGGTCACCCCGCCGACGACCTTCGTCGCCGTCGAGACGGTCACGCGCTCGACCAGCCGGCTCCCGGGGGCCGAGCCTCCCCCGTACCGCGGGGGGTCGAGCGCGAGGGCCGGGTGCTCGCCGCCGGCGACGATCCGGTTCGCCCCCTCGAGCCGGAACTCGCGCACGCCGCCGACCGAGACGACCGGGCGGTCGCCGCACCCGTCCGCGAACTCGAACCGGCAGTCGCGCACGACGAGCTCGCCGTTCGGGACGGTCTCGTGGCCGTCGACCGCCACCAGCGCCCCGGTGCCGTACGGAACGCCGGGGCGAGTGAGCTTGCGGAGCCGCGCGTTGAAGCCGACCCGGACGGTGCAGCGCTCGAGGAGCATCGTTCCGGTGTGACGGCCGCCGAGGGTGATCGCGGAGCCGCCCTTGTGCCCGTCCCCCGGCGCGAGTCCCGGATCGAGGACGAGGCAGTCGCGCAGCGTCACCCGACCGATGCCCGGCGGTCCCTCGGAGGCGCGCGCGGTGATCTGGCAGAACGTCCGGCCGACCCCGACGCAGAGGACGTTCTCGATCCGGACGTCGCCGCGGAGGTTCTGGAGGTAGAACGCGTGCTCGTCCCGGAGGAACTTCACCTCCGCCCGCTCGCGCACTCCCTCGAAGACGAAGTCGCGGAGCTGGCTCCCCCACACCCCCCACTTCGACGGGCGCCCGCGCTGCTTCACGTGGTCGTACCCTCCGACGATCCGACAGTCCGTGAAGTGGAAGCCGGAGTGGACGCCCCCGCGCGCGAACATCACCGCCGCCCGCCATCCGGGCTCGATCGTCAGGCCGGAGAAGTGGACGTGCTCGGTCCGCGACTGCTGCGCGATCAGGATCGTGTCCTGCGTCTTCGGTCCGCCCCGGATCCGGACGTCGCCCGCCCCGACGATCCGGATCGGCCGCCCCGGCGCGCCGCTCGCCCGCGCGACGTACGGGGCGTTCCCGTTCACGCCGATCGAGAACGAGGGGTACACCCCGGGCGCGAGCCGGATCACGCTCCCGGGGCCGGCCCGGCGGAGCGCCGCCACGATCGGGTTGCCGGTCCGGACGACCCCGAACGAGCCGCTGATCGAGGTCGGGGTGCACTGGACGACCACGGGCGGGCGGGGGGCCTGGGCGGCGATCGGCCCGACCGGCGCCGCCAGCAGGACGGCCAGGATCGTGAGTCTCGAGAGCGGTCCCATCGACCTCCTCGTCGGCGTTTCCTTGCCCCTTCCAAGAGCCTTCCTCCGCTAGCATGGCCGAGATCGACTCGAATCGCGATGGAGAACAGCATGAACGTCCGACGCCTCGCCCTCCTCCTCCCGGCCGCCCTGCTCCTGCTCGGCGCCGCCGGCTGCTCCGGCGACGTCACCTCGGCGAGCGCCGACTCCAGCGCCGGCGTCGTCGCCGACGAGACGGCCGAGGCGACCGTCGGGACCGGCTCGTGCTGCGCGGCCGAGGAGACGGCGGCGCCCGCGGCGGACTCGTGCTGCGGCGGCGACGCCGACGCGAAGGTCGTGACCGACGAGGACGGCGCCGCCTTCCTCGAGGGAGGCTCCTGCTGCGCCGGCGAGGCGGGCGGCGAGGAGACCCCCGGCTGCTGCAAGTGACCGACCCCGCGACGACCGCCCTCCGGACCCGGATTCGACGATGACCCCGACGAGCCCCACCGAGACGCCGCCGCGCACGAGCGTCGGCGAGATCGAGACGCTCCTCCGCCGACCGCTCCTCGACCTCGTCTTCGAGGCGGCGGCGGTCCACCGCGAGCACCACGACGCCGGCGCGATGCAGTGCTCGCAGCTCCTGTCGATCAAGACCGGCGGCTGCCCGGAGGACTGCGGGTACTGCTCGCAGAGCGCCCACCACTCCTCGCCGGTCGCGCGCGAGCCGCTGCTCGACGTCGACGAGGTCGTGCGATCGGCGCGCCGGGCGAAGGAGAACGGCGCCGACCGGTTCTGCATGGGCGCGGCGTGGCGCGAGGTCCGCGAGGGCCCCGAGTTCGACCGGGTCTGCGAGATGGTCCGCGAGGTGAAGCAGCTCGGCCTCGAGACCTGCGTCACGCTCGGCATGCTCGACGAGGCGCAGGCGGCGCGGCTGAAGGCGTCGGGCCTCGACTACTACAACCACAACCTCGACACCGGCCGCAGCCACTACGACAAGGTGATCGGGACGCGGACGTACGACGACCGGCTGCGGACGCTCCGCGCGGTGCGCGACGCCGGCCTGAACGTCTGTTGCGGAGGGATCCTCGGCCTCGGCGAGACGGAGACCGCGCGCGCCGAACTGCTCGCCGAGCTCGCGAACCTCGACCCCGCGCCGGAGTCCGTGCCGATCAACGCGCTCGTCAAGGTCGAGGGGACGCCGCTCTCCGCCGAGGACGACCTCGACTGGAGCGAGCTGGTCCGGACGGTCGCGGCGGCGAGGATCCTCATGCCGAAGGCGGTGCTCCGGCTCTCCGCCGGCCGGACCGCGATGACCGAGGAGGGGCAGGCGCTCTGCTTCCTCGCCGGAGCGAACTCGATCTTCGTCGGGGACGAGCTCCTGACGACCCCGAACCCGGCGCCGGCGGGAGACGCCGCGCTCCTCTCCAAGCTCGGGCTCCGGACGATCCGCGACGGCGGATGAACCTGGACGACGCGCTCGCGGCCGACCTCGAGGCGCTCGCGGCGCGCTCGCTCCGGCGCGAGATCCCTCCGCCGGCCGGGAGCGAGGGGCGGGTCGACTTCTGTTCGAACGACGTCCTCGACCTCGCCCGGCACGAGGATCTGGCGTCGGCGGCCGCCGCGGCGGCGCGCGAGCACGGCGCCGGCGGACGGGCCGCGCGCCTGCTCGGCGGCGGCGACCCCGGGATCGACCGCCTCGAGCGGGAGGTCGCCGCGTGGCTCCGCGACGAGGCGGCGCTCCTCTTCCCGACCGGCTACCACGCGAACCTCGCCGTCGTCTCCGCGCTCGCCGGCCCCGGCGACGTCGTCCTCTCGGACGCGCTGAACCACGCGTCGATCGTCGACGGCTGCCGCCTCTCCCGGGCCCGGACGATCG
>JBICIB010000531.1:0-3791 GCA_043101415.1 Planctomycetota bacterium JB042
ATCTCGATCCACGGCGTCGGCGCGACGTGACCGAGGACGAGCGACGCCTCCGCCACCCGGTCCCCGTCGAGGGTGAGCGCGCAGGCCGCCGCCGCCTGCGGCCAGTCGAGGCCGCGCCGGTGCCGGATCTCGACCGTGGCGTCGTGGGACGACCCCGCCGGGACATCGACGTGGATCAGGAGTTCGTTCGGCGCGAGCGTCGACTCGCGCTCCCCCTCGCGGCCGGGCGTCCGGAACATCTCGGCCACCGGGATCGACCGCTCGCCGCTCGGACCTCGGAGCGTGGCGCGCGCGCCGAGCGCGATCAGGATCGGCGCGAGGCTCGAGGCGTGGACGAACTTCGCGGCGCCCGCGTTGCCGAAGACGGCGTGGTCGCGGTGGTCTCCGCGCTCGACGAGCGAACCGCCGGCGTCCTGCGCCAGCAGCCCGAGGCCGCGCCGGAAGTACCAGCACCGCGGTCGCTGCAGGAGTTCGCCGCCGACCGTCCCCATCGCCCGCATCTGGCGGCTCCGGATCCCGGCCGCCGCCTGATGGACGCCCGGCGCACGGACGCGGACCTCCTTCGAGGCGACCAGCTCGTCGAGGGTCGTCGCGGCCCCGATCCGCAGCCCCGCGTCGTCGGCCCGGATTCCCCCGAGCCCCGTCACGCCGGCGATCGACACCAGTCGCCGCGGCTCGACCACGAAGTCCTTCATCAGGCTCAGCAGGTCGGTCCCGCCCGCGAGGACCGCCGCCTCGTCGAACGACTTCCCGAGCAGCCGGACCGCCTCGTCGACGGTCGAGGGGTGCGCGTACTCGAATCGGTTCATCGCGCGGCTCCCTTCGCGAGCGCGGAGAGGACGTTTCGCGGGGTGAACGGGGCTCGCGGCACCCGGACGCCGCAGGCGTTGGCGACCGCGTTCCCGATCGCCGCCAGCGGCGAGATGACCGGAGGCTCGCCGAGCCCGATCACGCCGCGTCCGTGGTGGGCGTCGGTCTGCATCATGTGGACGACGAGCTCGCCGACGTCCCCGATCCCCGCCAGCCGGTAGAACTCCATGTCCGGGTTCAGGCATCGGCCGGTCACCGGGTCCATCACCCGCTCCTCGAAGAGCGCCGACGTGATCCCCATGATGCAGGCGCCGTACACCTGGCTCTCCGCCGTCTCCAAGTCGACGATCGTGCCGCAGTCCTGCACCGCGACGTGCTTCACCATCGTCGCGACCCCGGTCTCGACGTCGACCTCGACCTCGGACATCTGCACTCCGCCGACGCCCGAGTCCATCAGGTCGCGGTCGGTCCGGCCGTTCCCGACGATCGGGTCCTGGCCGATCAGGGCGCACGCCTCGGCCCACGACATCCCGCGCGACGGGTCCGACCGGACGAAGACCCGGCCGTCCGCCGCCGTGCATTCCTCCGCCGACGCCTCCAGGTCCGGCGCGACGCGCGCGAGGAGCTGGTTCACCGCGTCGACCGCCGACGTCCGCGAGGACGAGCTGATGCCCCCGACGGTGGTGCTCCCCCCCGAGGCGCCGGACGGCGGCAGACGGTTGTCGCCGATGTGCACGCGAACCGCCTCCACCGGGAGGCCGACCGTCTCGGCGACGCAGATCGCGAGGACGGTCCGCGTCCCGACCCCGAGGTCCTGCGTGCCGCACTCGACGTCGACCCGACCATCCGGGTGGATCGTCGTGCGAGCGTTGCTGTCGTGCCCTCGCCCGCCCCAGGTGTGGATCGACAGCCCGAGGCCGCGCCGGACGGCACCCTTCTTCGCCGACCGCGGCCGCCACTTCTCCTTCCAACCGATCAGGTCGGCGGCGATGTCGAGCTCCTCCGCGTAGACGTCCGGGCGATCGGTCGCGCCGAGGTTCCGCCGGAACACCTCCAACGGATCGAGCCCGAGCGCGGCCGCCGCGTCGTCGACCGCCGCCATCGTCAGCCACGCCATCTGCGGATGCCCCGGCGCGCGCCAGGCGCGATTCGGTCCGGTGTTCGTCCGCACGTTCGAGTGGACGCGCCGGTGCGGGATCTCGGTGAAGACGTACGGCATCCGGAGCGCGCCGCTGCGGCTCGGCCCGCCGGACCCCCACGACTCGAAGTCGAAGCCGGTGAGCGTCCCGTCCTTCCTCGCCGCCACCTTCACCTTCGCGTACGCGGACGGGCGCGAGCCGGCGACCATGATCTCGTGGTCCCGCTCGAGCATCGCCTTCACCGGACGGCCGGTCTCCTCCGCGATCGCCGCGCACGCCTTGTCCCACACGTCGAAACCGAACTTGCTGCCGAACCCGCCGCCGAGGTGCTGGCAGTCGGCGTGGACGTCCTTCGGGTCGACGCCGAGCTCGTTGGCGAAGTCGTTCCCGATCGACGAGATCCGCTGCGTCGACGGCCAGACCTCGAACGCCTCGTCCCCCTTCGGCTCGACCACGCTGCCGTGCGACTCGAGGCAGCAGTGCGTGATGATCGGGCAGCCGTACTCCCCCTCGACCGTGACGTCCGCGCCCGCGAACGCCTCGTCGACCTCCCCCTGCTCCCGGCTCCGCCCCTCGTCGGCCCAGCCCCCGACGTCCGTCGTGTCGTCGACGACGTTGTGCGGGAGGACCTCGTACTCGACCTTCACCCGCCGCGCCCCCTCGCGCGCCGCCTCCTCGGACTCCGCCGCGACGACGGCGACCTCGAACCCGTGCCAGTGGCAGATCGCGTCGCCCGGGAGCGGCAGCTCCCTCGCCACGACGACGCCCGGGACGCGCTTCGCCTCGCTCACGTCGACGCCGAGAACCTTCGCCTTGCCGTGCGGGCAGAGCGTGAACTTCGCCCAGAGCATGTTCGGGCGGTTCACGTCGTACGTGTACTTCGCCCGCCCCGTCACCTTGACCGGTCCGTCGATCCGATCGATCCGCTTCCCGAGGTGGCGCGCGTCCGCGAGCGACGGCCAGGACTTCTCGACGTCCCTCATCGTCCGCCCCCCCGCTTCGCCTTCGCCGCTTCGAGGACGGCCCGCTTGACGCCGTCGTACGTCCCACACCGGCAGAGGTTCCCGCCGAGCCCGTCGCAGACCCGCTCGGGCGTCGGATCCGGATCGTCCCGCAGGAGCGACTCGCACGCGACCACGAACCCCGGCGTGCAGAACCCGCACTGCTGCGCGTCGTTCCTCACGAACGCGCCCTGGATCTCCGCCAGCTCGTCGCCGTCGGCGAGGCTCTCGACCGTCTCGATCCGCCTCCCGCGCGCCGTCACCGCGAGCATCGTGCAGGCGTAGACCGGCTTCCCGTCCACCATCACCGTGCAGGCCCCGCACGTCGCGCGGTCGCACACCTTCTTGGCGCCGGTCAGGTCGAGGTGGTTCCGCAGCGCGTCGAGCAACGTCACCCGCGGCTCGACCTTCACCTTCCGCGCCTTCCCGTTCACGTCGAGCGTGAACTCGATCGCCTCGGGACCGAGGAGGTTCTCCTCGCGGGTCGCGGCCTTCCCCTTCGCCTCGTCCGAAAGCGCCGGGATCGCGCCCGCGGCGAGCGCCCCGACGCCGACTCCCTTGAGGAAGCGACGGCGGGAGAGACCATCGGGTGGGTTCATGTCGGGGACTCCAGGGGTGTCGGCCGGCGACGGGCGGTCGATCGTAGGTGTCGGCGCGGGGCTTGGAAAGAAGGTGACGTCGCTGCGCGAGGCGGGGGTCGCTGCGCGGGCCGGTGACACCGCTGCGCGGGGCAAGGTCCACTGCGCGTGGAGCGAGGGGCCGCTTCGCGGGGGTCCGCTGCGCGCGGGGCGGTGAACGGGGATTCGGCCGCGGGGCGTTCGTCGGCCACGGCGTGCCGGGA
>JBICIB010000532.1:0-9140 GCA_043101415.1 Planctomycetota bacterium JB042
CGTGTCAGACCAAGTCGGAGTTTGCCGAACCTGCTCGAGTGACGTGAAGGCGAACTGCTTCAAGTAGAAGTAGGTAAGCGAGGTCGAGCCGACCTTCTGACGTGCGACGTAGTCGAGCGACATCGAGCACAAGGCAGCCTGAACTGTGGCGGCATCGCTTGCTGCAAGCGGACCGAGCATCATGAGCGGGATCTTGTGGCCCGCCCCGACTCGCGGGAACACGTCAGCGATCACCGTCCGCTCATCCGTGCTCCGGCAGATGTCCCGCCACCCGAGCAGCCACCTCCGGTCCCACTTTCCGTCTAGCCGCGCGGCGACCTCGCGCTCGGGGACCCAGTAGCGAGGGAGCGGGAGGCGCGTCGGATCGGCCTTCTCAGCGGCCGCGACGTCGCGCGTCGAGGTCCCTTCGTATGTCGCCCACCGGTGGTCGAAATGGTGGAGCATCTTTGCCTCATAGAGCGGCAGGAGCCGCTCGCCGTCGTGGACGAAGGCGTTCCCGTCGAGCGTGGCGCCGGCCTTCTCGAGTTCCTCGCGGGTCTGAAAGAGGCCGGAGTCGTTCGACATGTGAAACATGGTCGCGAACGAGAGCCCCCACGGGTTCCCGTCCGGATCGTCCTCCCGGACCAGCACCGGCACCCGCCGGTAGATCGCCTTCGTGATCTCGGCGTCGCGACGGGTCCGGAAGACCGGGCAAGTCTTCGTGTTCGGATTGATGAGTGCGATGTCCTCGGCCGAGAGCGTGAACCGTCGCTCGTCGTCCAGCAGATCGCGCGTGTCGAGGCAGAAGAACGCGAAGTCGGCGGGAGCGTCGTCGGGCCGATCCTTGCCGGCGAGGGTCAGCAGGCTGAACTTGTAGCTGCGGTGGACGCCCTGGAAGATTCCCCTGCTGTTCTCGAAGTCGTACAGACTGACGAGCGACCCGGTCTCGACGAGATCCTGAAAGAAGAACTTCGTCGTGTCGTCTGTCGCCACGCCAGAGGGGACGATGCACCCAACTCGGCCGCTGGCAGCGACGATCGCGCGCATCGTCTCGGCGAAGATGGTGTACGTGTTGACGTCTCCGCGGCCGCACAGCGGGTAGCGGCCGGATCGGCGGACAAAGTGGCTGGCCCCCTCGGCGTCCCGCCGTGCGCTCAAGAACTCCTCGAGCAGCGCCTGTCCCTCTAGTGTCTTCTCGAGTGCCTTGATGAGCTTTCGTCGACTCGCCGCGTTCGGTGCGTCCGCGATGGCGGAGTCTCGTCCCGCGAAGAACTCCTTCTCCTGCAGCTTGATGCGCTCCCACGGCGGGTTCCCCAGCACGACATCGAACCCACCCTTCCAGTCTTCGCCCGCCTCGTTGACAGTGAACACATCCGGGAACGCCACATGCCAGTGCATGAACCCGTACCGCTCGCGCAGCCGCACGACCTCCTTCGTGATGTCCGCCGGCAGCGCGTTCGCCTCCCCCCGCAGCCGCCGGATCGTGTCGTGCGTGATCGCGGCCGGCGCGTCCTTCGTCTTCCGCCAGACGAACGCCGCGCACCAGGCGTCGGCGAGCAAGCGCGCGTGCCGGTATGCCTCGGACCCACGGAGCTTCTCGAACAGCGCTTCCTTCCGGTGCACCGCGTCGAGCTCCGAGTCGTCGAGCTCCTCGATCGTCTCGACCTGCTTCGCGAGCGCCGCCGACACGATCGGCTTCCCCTCGGCAAACGTCCCGAACATCGTCTTCTGCCTGTCTCTCCTCTCCTCCCGGTTCTGGCGCTTCAGCCCCTTCACGACCTCCTTGTCGTCCCCCTCGATCGCCGTGAACGCCGCGTCCGGCAGGCCGCCGGCGAGCAGCTTCGGCGTCGTCCCGAGCAGGCTGTCGCCGACCTGGACGTGGTGGTCGAGGAACGACAGCGGCCGACCCGGCACCAGCGCCTCCATCCAGAGGCTGACCTTGCACAGCTCGACCGCCATCGGGTTCCGGTCGACGCCGTAGAGGCAGCGGCCGACGACGTCGCGGAGGGCCTCTCCGATCGCCTCGGGGGACGGCTCCTGCTCGTCGGTCCGGACCGAGGCGAGACGCTTGGCGATCCGGTGGGCCGCCGCGATCAGGAAGTGGCCCGAGCCGCAGGCCGGGTCGCAGACCTTCAGGCCGAGGATCGCGGCCTCGGGGTCGTCCTTCTTCGCGGCCTCGTCGAGGACGGGGTCGAGGGCGGTGTCGAGCAGGCACTGGACCAGCGACTCGGGCGTGTAGTAGCTGCCGGTCGTCTTTCGCTCGTGGCCGGCGGCGGTCCGCAGCTCGAAGGTGCCGGCCTCGAGGTTCAGCTCGGGGTGCAGCTCGAGGAGGGACTCGTAGATGCTGCCGAGTTCCTCGGGACCGAGGTGGGCGTAGTCGACTGGGCGGCGGACGCCGCCGTCGACGACCCAGCAGAGGTGGTGGACGGCGTCGAGAAGGTCGGCGTTCGAGAGGTCGGCGCCGGCGAGCGCCTCGACGGACTCCCGATCCCAGAGGAAGCTGCCGAGCGGATTCAGCGCCAGCTCGGGGCAGCCGCCGTCGCCGCCGAGCTTCTCCATGACGAGCGCCAGCCCGCGCCAAAGGTCCCTGTGGCGCGAGCCGCGCCGGTGGCCGGCCAGGTCGCGGACGCGGCGGGTCGAGTACCAGCGGCGGTACCGCTCGCGGGCGTCGTCGTCCGCGTCGGGGTCGAGGAGGAGGTCGCGGTCCTCCGCCACGAACAGGAAGATCAGCCGGTAGGCGACCCGGAGGAGCTGGCGGTAGTAGTCCTGGGTCGAGAGGTCCCCGCTCTTCAGTCGATCCCGGAGGGCGGTGTTCGCGGGGAGCAGGAAGCCGGTCCCGAGCGACTGGATCGCGCTCTCCACGCCGACCCGCAGCCGGTCGAGCGCCCGGGTCCCCTCGTCGCCGGCGGCGGCGTGCCACTTCTCGGCCCGGCACTCGCCCGGGTCCTTCCCTTCGAAGCTCGACTCGTGGGCGACCAGCCAGAGGACGCGGAAGTCCGCGAACACCTCTCCGTCCATCATCCCCTGCAGGTCGAACTCGACGTACGCCTGGCGGGTCAGCCGGACGTTGTCGCGGAGCAGGCGGAGCGCCCGGCCGTTCGAGACGATCCCCCAGAGGTGGTCGTCGGAGCGGTTCAGGTACTCCTGAACCAGGCCGTGCGGCGACGCGTGCGCCGCCCCCTCGACGCCCTTCTGCCGGCGGTCGAGGTCGACCCGCCAGCCGACCAGGTGGATCGGGACCGCGTGCCAGGCGTGCGAGATCGAGTACGCCTTCCCGTCGAGGGCCAGCCCGCCGGTCCGGGAGTGGTGGCCGTAGCCGAGCTCCTGGAAGACGATCTGGAGCCACTTCTCGCGGGTCGGCCCGGTCAGGACGTCCGAGTCGGGGCGGCCCGCGATCGCCTTCTGGAAGCTCCTCCAGACGCCCTGGAGGCGCTTCCACGAGCGGTTGATCGCGTCGTTCAGCCGCTCCCCCTCGGCGAGGTGGTAGTCGCTCGGGGTGAGGCCCGGCAGGTCCTGGTCGAGCGCCGCGACCCGTTGGAGGATGTCGACCGGCAGGAGGCCGCCGGTGGCGCGGATGGTCTCGAAGACGGCCTTGCGGCGGAGCTCCATGTCAGACGGCCTCCGCCGGGAGGTAGACGTAGGCCCCGAGGACGTCGGGCGGCAGCTTCGGCTCGACTTCGAAGGTCACTCCCTTCCGCTTCGCAGACGTACGGACGCGCCGGTGAGCCTTGAGGAGTCGGTCGCCGAGGGCGCGGGCCTCGTCCTCGAGGTGGCCCTCGAGGGCGTCCTTCCCCTCGACGACCCGCCGGACGAACGTCTCGATCTGCTGCGGCGAGGCGTTCCTGGCGGGGCGCGCTCGGAGCAGCGCCTCCGCGGCGTCGTCGTCGAGCCACTCGGCGCGGTCGGGGGCGCCTGTGAACGCCAGCAGGCGGACCTCTTCGGCGAGGAGCTGGGTCTCCTCTTCGCCCCGCTTCTCGACGATGTGGAACCGGAACCGCACCAGGAGCGTGGTCGTTCGGGTCCGGACGTCGCCCGGGTCGATCGCGCCGGCGCGGCGGGCGACGCTCTCCGTGTCGGGATCGAGGGCGGTGTCCATGACGTACGACGCCAGTGACTCGACCATCGGGTGGGTCCGGTCGAGGTAGACCGTGCCGTCGACCTCGCGAGGATCGAAGCGGGCGCGGAACGCGCTCTCGCCGAGCGACTCGCGGAGCGCGCGCGGGACCTGCGCGTCGACGGTGAAGGCGACCACGCCGTTCTCGTTCACGACCGTCGCGGAGTGGGCCTTCATCGCCTCGAGGAAGAACCCCCGGACGTCGACGCCGGCACCAATCGCCTCGCGGGCGGCCTTCAGCTCGGCCGCGACCTCGTCCGGCTTGATCGTCTCCTGCGCGAAGAGCGTGCGCGACCGCTTCTCGCGATCAGCGGCGCTCTCCCACTCGGCGTGCAGGGCCTTCTTCTCCGGCACCTCGAACTCGAGCAGGGACTGCCGCTGACGCCCCTTCAGGATCAGACGATTGAAGATCGCCTCGGAGACCGAGCTGAGGTTCGCGGGGACGGCGACGACGACGCCGAGCGCCTTCCGGATCGCCTTCGACTTCCGGAGCAGGACGTCGAGCACTGCGCCGTCGATGCCGTTGTCGGTGCCGTAGAAGGTCAGGACCCGGACCTCGTCCTTCTCCTGGCCGAACCGGTCGACGCGCCCTTCGCGCTGTTCGTGCCGGGTCGGGTTCCACGACAGGTCGTAGTGCATCACCGCGTCGAAGTGCTCCTGGAGGTTGATCCCCTCCGACAGGCAGTCGGTGCAGACCAGGACGTGACGCTCGGACCGGCCGAGCTCGGCGACGCGGGCCTCGCGTTCGGCGGGGGGGAGCGTGCCGGTGACCGCCTCGACGGCGACGTCGTTCGGGAGGGCGCTCCTCAGGTGCGCGGCGACCGCCTCGGCGGTCGGGATGAACCGGCAGAAGACGATCGGCCGGAACCCCTCCTTCAGCAGCTTCTTGATCTCCTTCGTCGCCGCGTCGATCTTCCGGTCGTGCTTCCCGATCAGCGCCTCGGCCTCCTTCGCGAGGTCGCGCAGGCGCCGGCGATACCGCGCGTCTTCCTCCGCGTCGCCGAGATCGCTGCCGGGGACGACGTCGGCATCGTCCGGGCTCTCCTCCGGATCCTGGTCGAAGACGTCGGCCGCGCCGATGTCGTCGACCTCGGCCGGAGTCTCCGCGTCGAGCGTCTTCGCCCGCGCGCGCAAGGTCGACGCGGCGGCCTCCGGGCTCGACGCGAGCGAGCGGAGGAGGGCGAGCATCGACCACCACCGGACGCGCTGGCGACGCTTGTCGGCGCCCGCCTCGTCGACGACCTCGCGGGTGAGGTCGATGACGCGCTCGAACAGCTGCCGGTACGGAGCGGAGAGGGAGTAGGTCGCCTCCTTCTCGACACGCTCGGGGAACGGCGTGTCCTCCTTCATGAAGTGCCGGATGTCCGCGCGCCGGCGCTGGACGAGATGTTGGGCGAGACGGCGGCGGTGGGGTGCGTTCGCTTCTCCCGTCAGGTCGTCCGGCAGCGTGGCGAACTCCGGATCGAGGAGCTCGAGGAGGGAGCGGAACTCCGCGTCCTTCCCGCTGTGTGGCGTCGCCGTGACGAGGATCATGTGCCGCTTCGCGTCGGCCGCGAGCTTCGAGACGAGCTCGTGCCGCAGCTTCCGCCCCTTGCCGCGGTCGTCGCCGAGGGCGCAGGTGTGGGCCTCGTCGACGATCACCAGCTCGGGGGCGGACCGGACGAAGTCGTCCCGGTGCCGGTCGGAGCGGACGTAGTCGAGCGACACGACGGTGAAGGGGTAGCGGTCGAAGATCGACTCGCCGTGGCCGAGCCCCTTCTCGAGGCGCCGGACCGTGCTCGGGAGCACGAGCGCCGCGTCGATGTGGAACTTCGGCCCGAGCTCGGTCTCCGCCCACTGCTCGGCGAGGTGGGGCGGGCAGAGGACGCAGACGCGCTTGACCTCGCCCCGGTCGAGCAGTTCGCGCGCGATCAGGCACGCCTCGATCGTCTTCCCGACCCCGACGTCGTCGGCGATCAGGATCCTCACCGGGTCGAGCTTCAGCGCCATCATCAGCGGCACGAGCTGGTACGGCCGCGGCTCGACCGAGATCCGCCCGAACGACCGGAACGGCCCCGCGCTCGATCGGAAGCCCAGCCGCACCGCGTCCCGCAGCATCCGCGCTGATCGGTCGTCCCCGACATCCGTCGGGTCCGGCCACTCGAACGTCGCCGACTCGACGGACTCGAGCGGTGTGTAGACCCCGCACACCTCCTCGTCGGTCCCCCCGAGCGGCCGGAGGACGAGGAGCTCGTCGCGGGACTCCGGGAGAACCACCCACTCGCGGCCGCGAGCGCGGACGAGGGAGCCGACGGCGTAGGTAGAAGAACTGGGGTTGCCGTTCACGGCGAATGGCCTTCTGAGGTCAGATACTGCCGATTCTCTGAAGAAATTTCTCCCAGACTAGGCTCGGGTCTTCTGGGAGATGTGGTAGAAGAGGGCTTCGACTGTGAGGTGTCTCTGATGGCGTTCAAGGTTCTTCCAGACGGATCGATCGAAGCAGACACGGCGAGGGAAGCCCTGGAGCTGCAGGATGCGATTCTGGCGCGACGTAGAGCGAAGCGCACAAGTTCCGCGACCTCGGGAGACCGTTCTGCCGGAGTGGCGGACGGACCTCCGAAGAGCAAGTACGACCAGCTTCGTAGATTCCTCGAGGTGATCCACGACGCCGGTGCCGGTGGCATGACGACGGACGACCTGGCACAAACGGTAGGGGTAGGCGGGCCGAAGGGGCTGGGGCCGCTCAGTTCGCGCTTCCGTCGCCAGCTGGAAGATCTCGGCTTCGACCTCGACAAGGTCGCAGTTCGGTTCCCCGGTGCGGACGGCAGTCGACGGTGGCGCTCGGAGAAGCTGATCGAGAAGGCGCTGGAGAAGGTGAGACAGGCCGCTGCCGAAGAGAAGGGAGGTGGTCGATGACCTTGAGGGTTGCAAGGGGCGTCTGGGCGCCCCGGGCGTGACAAAAAATAGAAGATGCGAGTAGTGGGCCTGGTTTCGCGGCCTCGGCCACTACTCGCACCCAGGGATCTGCTGGTGGTGGGTCGGTAGTTCAACCGGCCCATCTCCAGCTCCTTTCGTCGTTTATATTGCGACACCGGTGATATGTCAACGAACTGCACCGGATCGGAGAGGTCTGCGCTCTGCGAGATACGGAGTCCTCTGACCGACCCAGCTGACCGTCAACTCGTCCCGTGCCCGCGTCATCACCACGTACAGCAGCCGGCGCTGCTGCGCCTCGGCGACTTCGCGCTCGGCGGGATCTTTGATCTTCCGGACGAACGATGCGGGGATGCAGCCGGCCGAGCAGAAGGTCGCGAAGACCGCCTTGAACTCGAGGCCCTTGGCGCGGTGCATCGTCCCGAGCCGGACGCCGTCGTCCGCCTCCAGGTGGTCGTCGGGGCCGAGGACGTGGACGCGGACGTCGGCGGCACGGAGGCCCTCGGCGAGCTTCTCGACCTGGTTGTTGTACGGGGCAAAGACGCCGATCTCCGACAGGGCGAGGCCCTCGTCGCGGAGCGCGGCGATCCGCTCGGCGAGGAAGGCGAGCTGCTCGTCCTCGGTGCCGAACCCATGGAGGGCCGGCTCGGGGCCGTTCAGGAGGCTCCGGGCGTCGCGGGGCTCGGCGGCGCCGTCCATGTCGTCCACGCGGTCGCCCAGGAGGGCGTCGGCGGCGCGGCGGATCTGCTCGGTGGTGCGGTAGTTGATCCGGAGGACGTGGGAGCGGCCGCGGACGTCGACACCGAGGCGGCGGAGGCTGAAGCCGCCGGGGTAGATCCGCTGGCCGGCGTCGCCGACGACCATCAGCGCGGCCGGGTCGGGGCACAGGGCGGCGAGGAAGCGGATCTGCTCGGGGCCGAGATCCTGGAGCTCGTCGACGACGACGGCGTCGTACGGGGAGTCGGCCTCGCCGGCCTCGAGCTTCTCCCGGGCGGCCCGGCAGAGGAACGACCACGGGACGCGACCGGACTCGAGCAGGTCGTCGACGACGCGGCCGAGGACCGTCCACGCCGTCTTTCGGTCGCGGACGCTCAGCGGGCGGCCGCGGCCGGTGCGAGACGCGGCGCGGTACTCGTCCCAGGTCCGGATCGCCTGGGCGACGATCACCTGGTCGAGCTCGGCCAGGAGGAACCCCTCGTCCATCGGCGCGCCGGCGACGGCGATCGCGGCCTTCAGGCGGTCGCGGACCTTCTCGTCGGTGGTCGGGTGGAGGTTCAGGCCGGCGGCCCGGCAGAACGCGAGCGCCGTCTTGTCGACGGTCTGCACCTTGATCCGCTCGCGCTCGGCGCCGCGGCAGAGGAGGTCGACGTTCGCGGCGAGGTTCTGGCAGAGGGTCGTGACGTAGCTCGTGAGGAGCACGCGCTTCTTCTGGCGCGCCAGGTGGACGGCGCGGTGCATCGCGACGACCGTCTTGCCGGTACCGGCCGAGCCGGTGACCTTGACCGCCCCGCGGTGGGAGCGGTCGACCAGCTCTCGCTGCGACGGGTGGAGATAGCGCAGCCAGGCGGCGAGCGGCTTGGCGAGGATCTCGGTCAGCTCCTCGGCGTCCCGCACGACGTAGAACCGCCGGCGCTGGTCGGGGACCGCGTCGAGCGGCTGGTCGGCGGCGACGGGCGCGGGCGGGGTCACGAGCCGGCCGGCCGCGACGTCGACGAGGCGGTCGGCGACCTCGTCCGGCAGCTCGTGTAGGACGTCGAGCAGCTCGTCGTCGTTCGTGACCTTTCGGAGGACCGGCAGCCAGTCCTCGGGGAGGCCGAGGCTCAGCAGGTACGCGTCCTCGTGTGCGTCGAACAGACCGGGGACGGCCGGCGGCTTCTCCTGCGCGACGAGCTTCGGGACCGCCACCTCGGGCACGGTCACGAGCTGTAGCACGCCCGTGACCGGGTGCCGATCGACCCGGTGGCGCCGCGCCCACTCGTAGGCGTCGTCGTGCTGGTCGACGTGCAGCAGGACGTGCTGTCCGCCGTCCCGCGCGAGGATCGCCCGGAGGCCCTGTGAGACCCGCGCCGAGAAGACGTTCGGGCTCTTTGCGCCCCGGACCGCCTCGAGGTTGATCCCGCCGCTGGTCGAGTCG
>JBICIB010000533.1:0-5549 GCA_043101415.1 Planctomycetota bacterium JB042
CGTGTGCTCTTCCGATCTCGGTCAGCCGCGTTACCAGCATCCGCCCGACCGATCGGCCGATTCTCGAACCTCGGGAACCCACGGTCTTCGACCAGCGCCCGGTCGCTGATGTAGGCGTCGTCGTCGACACCTGCCGACGAACCGGGTCGAGCCCGAGATCTCCACGAGCAGCCCTCGGTGGGTCTTCAGGGCGACCAGGAGGCCGCTGCCGTCGTCGTGGATCGCGGCCCCTTCTTCCATGAGGAACACGTCCTCGACATCGAGCACCTGGTCTTCCGTCGGGGCCGGTCCCGCGTCCTGCCGGTCCGAGCACGGTCTTCCGAGATCCTCGGGCAGGCGTCACTGCGCGCGCCGTCGTCGCGGCGAGCCACGGGCTCGGGCGGACGTTCGGGTCCTGAGGGCGGCGCCCGGATCGGATACCCTCGTGTGCGTCCGGGCGGGAGGCGCCATGCTTCGAGTCGGAGGATCGGTCCTGAAGGCGCTCGGGGTCGCGGCGGTCGTCGCGCTCCTCTGCGGGCCGGTCTGGTCGTGGATCTACTTCGGCTACCCGTGGATGGCGCCCGGCGCACCCCTGGAGTTCCACCTGAAGGAGGTCGAGCGCGCGGCGTGGGTCGAGCGGCGGGGGGAGGTGCCGGCCGAGATCGTCCCCTTCCCGGAGTACGGCCCTTGGACTGGCCGCGAGGCGGACCGGATGAAGACGTGGCGCGAGGCGTGGGGCGGTTCGTCCCCGCCGCCGGTCGACGCCGACGACGTCGACCGGCTCGTCGCGGCGCTCGGCGACCCGCGGTCCCCGGACGCGCCGCCCCACGTCCTGGTCGGTCCGGTCGCCGTCGGCCGGACGTTCTTCGGCGACGACGTCCTCGTCGCGGCGCTGCGCGGGGGCGAGGTCCGGAACGACCCCTTCCCGTACGCCGAGGTCGTCCTCCCTCTCGACGGAGACGGGACCGCCGACGTCGAGCGGTTCTTCGTCGACATCGCGGGCCTGGAGGGTCTCGACGGCGCGACGATCGCCGGCGCCGTCCTGATGCTCCTCGGGCCGGCGCTCGTGCTGGTCGTGCTGATCGCGCACGGAGTCCGGGCGCTCGTGCGACGCCGTGCGGATGCGGGCTCGGAACGGACGGTCGCGACTCCGTCGTAGCCCGCCGGCCTAGACCGACGCGCGAGGGATCGTCTCGTCCCACTCCCGGGTGACGAACGTCCTTCCGCCGTCCTTCGCCGTCAGCGAGGCGCGCAGCCGGAACGCGTCCGGAGTGGCGGTGAGCACGGTCTCGATCTCGAGGCGCGCCGCGTGTCCGTCCCGCTCGGTGACGACGACCTGGCGGACCTCGGCGCGGGCGGCGGACGGGTCGTCGTCGCGGATCGTGAACCGCTCGACGACGGAGTGGCCGACCACGAGGTCGATGTCCTCGAGCCGGCTCCGGATCGGCTCGCCGTCGTCGTCGACGTCGAGGCGGCTCTCGACCACGACCTCGCCGGTCGTGAGATCGCGCGCGATCGTGCGGCGCGGCGGCGCGTCGTCGAGGTCTTCCGACGGTCCGACCTCCGCCCCCTCGGGCTCCTCGAACGGCGGCAGCGCGGCGTCCTCGTCCCGCGGCGGCCGGACGGGGAGGTCGAGCGCTGCGTCGGCCGTGTGGAGCGTGAGCGTCGCGCGTTCGGGCGAGGGCCAGGCGACCGGCCAGTACGCGGTCGAGAGCGCGAGCCGGAGGCGGTGGCCGGGCGGGAACGCGTGGGCGAGGTCGGAGAGGACGACCCGGACCGTGACCGGCTCGCCCGGGACGAGCGGCGCCGGCGCGTCGTGGCCGTCGCGGTGGGTGAGGTTCAGGAGCCCGTACGCGACCCGGAGCGACGACCCGTCCGGCGCCACGTCGCAGAGCCGCGCGGCGAGGAGCGCCGCCGGCCGGTCGGACGCGACGCGCACGGTCAGGGCGGGCGCGCCGAGGAGCTCGAGCCGCTCGTCGAGCGGAGGGGAGTCGAAGACGAGCGACTTCCCGTCGTCGGCGCGCTGGTCGTCCGGCGTCTCCCCCTCGATCCCGAACCCGCACCAGGCGCCGGCGGCGAGGCCGGTCGACGCCGGCGACGAGAACGAGATCGTCGCCGCTCGTCCCGGCGGGTCGAACACGAGGCGTCCGACCTCGAGCCCGACCCGCCGCCGCTCGATCCGCGGCGACGGCCAGGTCTCCTCGGCGACCCAGCGGCCCGGCCGGTCGGCGTACGTCGCGTTCGGCCGGACCGACTCCTGCATCCAGACCCGATACGCCGGGCCGCCTTCGGCGCCGTTCTCCTCCCCCTTCAGCCAGCGGTCCCACCAGCGTCGCACCTCCTGCAGGAACCCGATCGCCGGCCCCGGCACCCCTTCGTGGGGGTAGACGTGCGCCCACGGCCCGACGAGGCCGCGGCGCGGGACGCGGAGCCCGGCGAGGAGGCGGGGGACCGCGTTCGAGTAGCCGTCGGCCCAGCCGGAGACGGCGAGGACCGGGACCGCGACCCGGTCGTATCCCTCGCCGATCGAGCCGTGCCGCCAGTACGCGTCCCGGGTCGGGTGGCGGAGCCAGGTCGCCGGGAAGAGCGGCAGCCGCTCGAGCCGGTCGCGCCAGATCGCGCGCCAGCGGTCGCCGACCAGCGCCGGATCGGGCGGGTGCGCGGCGACCGCGAGGAGGCCGGACCCCCAGATCAGGTTCTCGTTCAGGAGGCAGCCGCCCATGTAGTGCGCGTCGTCGGCGTACCGGTCGTCGGTGGCGCAGACCGCGACGACCGCCTTCAGCGCCGGCGGGCGGAGGGCGGCGATCTGCAGCGCGGCGAACCCGCCCCACGACTTCCCGATCATCCCGACCGCGCCGGAGCACCACGGCTGGGCGGCGATCCACTCGATCGCGGCGACGCCGTCCTCCTGCTCGCGCGGGAGGTACTCGTCCTCGAGGAAGCCGTCCGACTCGCCGGAGCCGCGGATGTCGAGCCGGACCGCCGCGTAGCCGTGGCCGGCGAACCACCGGTGCATCGCCTCGTCGCGCGCCCGCGTCGCGTCGCGCTTCCGGTACGGGATCGCCTCGAGGATCGCCGGGACCGGGCTCCGCTCGGCGCCGGCCGGGAGCCAGACCCGCGCCGCCAGCCGCGCCCCGTCCGGCATCGGCACCAGGACGTGCTCGATCTCGACGACTTCGTGGGGGAACGACCGGACGACGCGCATCCCCGAAACGTACCATCGGCGCCGATGCCGAAGCCGACCGTCCTGTGCGTCTTCCCGAACGAGTGGGACCGCCGCCAGCTCGCCGCCTGCCGCGCGCGGTGGGAGGACCGGGCCGACGTCGTCTTCGCGTCGCCGACCGACGAGGACTGCGCCTGGGACTTCGACGTGGTCGAGTTCGTCGAGCGGGAGGCCGAGGCGCGGCGGGGGAAGGTCGACGGCGTCTTCAGCTCGTCCGACTACCCGGGCGCGGTCGCGGCGGCGGCGCTCGCCGAGCGGCTCGGGCTCCCCGGGGTGCCGGCGGAGGCGGTCCTCCGGAGCTCGCACAAGTACGCGGCGCGGACCGCGCAGGCAGCGAGCGTCCCCGAGGCGACCCCGCCGTTCGTGCTCGTCGACCCGGACCACGCGACGTCGCCGTTCTACCCGTGCTTCGTGAAGCCGGTGAAGGGGGCGTTCTCGCTCCACACCAAGCGGTGCGAGTCGGAGGAGGAGCTCCAGCGCTTCCTCTCCCGCCCGGTGATCCGCGCGTTCCGCGACGAGTACGTCGCGATCTTCGACCGCCTGCTCGACGCGTGGTCCGACATCCCGGTCGACGCCGGGTGGTTCGTGGCCGAGGGGGTCCTCTCCGGCCGGCAGGTGACGGTGGAGGGGTACACGTGCGAGGGGGAGTTCCGGCTCCTCGGCGTCTCCGACTCGATCCTCCACCCGGGGACCTCGAGCTTCGCGCGGTTCGACTACCCGGCCGCGCTCCCCGACGAGACGCGCGCGCGGCTGGGAGAGCTCGCCGGCCGGGCGGCGCTCGGGCTCGGGCTCGACCACGCGCAGTTCAACGTCGAGATGTTCTACGACGAGGCGGCGGACCGCGCGTGGATCATCGAGGTGAACCCCCGGCTCGCCGGGCAGTTCGCCGACCTGTACGAGAAGGTGCACGACACGAACGCGTACGAGGTCGCGATCGACCTCGCGCTCGGCCGCCGCCCGGCGCTGGTGCGGCGCGCCGGACCGTTCGACCACGCGGCGAGCGTGCCGCTCCGGACGTTCGAGCCGGTCGTCGTCCGCGCCTGCCCCGACGAGGCGGCGGTCGCCGCGGCCGAGCGGGAGTTCCCGGGGACGCTCGTCTGGCTGGAGTGCGAGGAGGGGTCGGTCCTCGACGACTTCGAGTCGGGGGAGGACGGTCGGAGCGCGCGCTACGCGATCGTCAACGTCGGCGGGAGGACGCGCGACGAGACGATCGAGAAGGCGGAGGAGGTCCGCCGCCGGCTCGGGTTCGTCCTCGAGCCGCGCTGACGCGCTACCGCAACTGATGTTATGCCAATGGCTTGAGAAAGGCCATGAAAAGTGTTAGCGCACATTACCGTTTTCATGGCACCGTCCGGCCGGCAACTCTATGGTTGATGGAGCCATGGACCGTCCCGGAATGCTCGCACGGATCGCTGCCGGATTCGAGGTCCACCCCATCGTGGTGCTCCTCGGGCCCCGACAGGCGGGGAAGACCACGTTGGCCCGCGAGTTCGTCATCGGCACGGACGCGCGCCTGACCGAGCGCAACTACTTCGACCTCGAAGACCCCACCGACCTCGGGAGGCTCGAATCTCCGAAGCTCGCCCTCGCGCCGCTGTCGGGAACGGTGGTGATCGACGAGGTCCAGCGAGCACCGGAATTGTTCCCCTTGCTGCGCACATTGGTCGACCGGCCGGACAACGCGGCTCGGTTCTTGATCCTCGGCAGTGCGTCGCGCGACCTCATCCGCCAAAGCTCCGAGACGCTCGCTGGCCGCGTCTCCTTCCTCGAGGTCCATCCGTTCTCGGGAACCGAGGTCGACGCGTCCGACCTCGAGAGGCTCTGGGTTCGCGGAGGGTTCCCTCGTGCCTACCTCGCGGATTCGGACGACGCCTGCTCGCGGTGGCGGGAGGCGTACGTCCGGACGTATCTCGAACGGGACGTGCCGGCGTTGGGCATCGACGTTCCCGCGAACACCCTGCGCCGTCTCTGGCTGATGCTCGCCCACCACCACGGCCAGGTCCTCAACCTGTCGGAGCTCGGCCGCTCGATCGGCGTCTCCCACCAGACCATCGACCGCTACGTCGACATCCTTGCCGGTACTTTCATGGTCCGCCGCCTCGCGCCTTGGTTCGAGAACATCGGGAAGCGGCAGGTGAAGCGGCCGAAGGTCTACTTCCGCGACTCCGGAATCTTCCACCAGTTCCTCGGCGTCGAGACGCGGGATCAGCTCGACGTGCATCCAAGGCTCGGCGCATCGTGGGAGGGGTTCGCACTCGAGGAGGTCATCCGATCGCGTGCCGCCGCGCCTTGGATGCACGTCGAGCTGATCCCGCGTCTCGACGCCGAGGAACTGGTGGAAGATTCC
>JBICIB010000534.1:0-5781 GCA_043101415.1 Planctomycetota bacterium JB042
GGCGCGCCCACCCGATCGGACCGGCCCGACCCGGTCAGTGACCGAACGTCAGCTCCAGCCCGTTCGACATCGCCATCCCGTAGAACCCGCCCGCGGCCGGGTCCGGGACGAACGCCTGGAGGAAGACCGAGAACCCGCAGGAGGCGGGGTCGTCCTCGAGCGCCGCGGGGAGCGACAACCCGCCGGCCGCGTCGAGCGGGGGGAGGTCCAGGGTCAGGAGCGGCGACGTCTGGAGGGTCCCGCCGTCGAACGGCAGCGCGATCGGCGCGAGCCCGACGAACAGCAACGAACCCGCGGCCCCCGGCGCGCCGTTCGCGAGCGTCAGCGTGAACGTCCCGCCGAGCGTCGGCGTCGACCCGGAGAGCGTCGGCACGCCGTTCGTCCCCGCCTTGCCGGAACCGTACGGCGTCGCCGCGGCCGGGGTCGGGCAGGCGACCTGCCGGAAGTCCGCCTCGGTCGTCGCGTTCCCGTGCGCGCCGAACCAACGGCCCCGCCGCTGGTACGGCGACGTCGCGACGTCGTAGAGCATGCGGGCGCGCCAGTGGTACGAGCCGAGCGCCGAGACCGAGACCTTCTTCTTCATGCCGACTCCGATGCCGGTCGCGTCGGAGAAGGCCGTCGTCTCGGTGTCGACTCCGTCGAACGGGACGCCGAGCGGCTTCACCTCGAGTTCGAGCGCCGCGAGCGAGCGACCGAAGGGCGACCCGACCTTCGCGGAGAGCCAGATCTGGTCGGTGTCCGGCGCGCCGAGCGACGCGACGAGGCTCGAGTGGTCCTCGCGCCGCTGCCGGGGACGCGCGTCGCGGCCGAGCCCGCCGTTGCCGTAGTGGAGGAATGCGGCGCCCGCGTCGTTCGCGTTCGTGCCGACGTCCTTCGCGCCGATCAGGACGTCACCGTACCCGTCGCCGTTCACGTCGCCGGCCGACGCCACCGCGAAACCGAACCGGTCGCCGGGCTGCGCGCCGTCGCCGATCCAGTCGGGCTCGACCGACAGGCCGGCGCTCGACCCGAGGTGGACGGTCGCCCGTCCGTGGTTCGGTCCGGCCAGCGGCATCAGGTCGGCGCCGACGATCACGTCGCCGAAGCCGTCGCCGTTCACGTCCCCCGCCGACGCGACCGCGCGGCCGAGCCTCGCCCCCGCGACGTCGCTCTCGATCGCCCAGGACGCCGTCGATTCGAGCCCGGTCGCCGATCCGCGGTGGACCCAGGCGCCGCCCTCGTCGACCTCGCCGCCGTCGTGCTTCCACGCGCCGACGATCACGTCCGAGTAGCCGTCTCCGTTCACGTCCCCCGCCGAGGCGACCGAGTAGCCGAGGTTCGCGCCCGCCTGGTCGCCGAAGCGAGACCAGGAGGAGGAAGCGGAGAGTCCCGAGAAACGGCCGTGCCAGACCTCGACCCGCCCCGCGTCCGCCTGGACCGATCCCTCGTTCGGCGCGCCGACGACGACGTCCGAGAATCCGTCGCGGTTCACGTCGCCCGCGCTCGCGACGCAGAACCCGAAGCGGGCGCCGGCGCTCCCGCCGTCCCGGTGCCAGTCGCTCGGCTTCAGCGCGTACGACCCGGTCCCGTCGCCGAGCCAGACGTCCGCGCGCCCTTCGTCGGCGAGGCCCGCCGTGGCGTTCGGAGCGCCGACGATCACGTCCGCGAAGCCGTCCCCGTCCACGTCTCCCGCCGACGCGACCGACGTCCCGGCGCCCGCCCCGGCCTGGTCGATCTCGAGGAGGTCGCCGGTGAGCGAGAGCGGCGCGAGGAACAGCACCGCCGCCCCTTCGTCGACCTGGCCGCCGTCGAACCCCGGCGCCCCGACGACGAGGTCGGAGAGGCCGTCCCCGTTCACGTCCCCCGCGCACGCCACCGAGATCCCGAAGCGCGCCCCGGCCTGCTGCCCGGTGTAGGTCCACGACGCGCTCGTCGCGAGTCCATCGCCCGACCCGTGGTAGACCCAGACCTTCCCCTCGTCGACGTGCCCGGCGTCGTGGTTCGGCGCGCCGACCACGACGTCGCCGTAGCCGTCGCCATCGACGTCGCCCGCGCTCGCCACGGAGAAGCCGTAGCCGGCGTCGATCTGCCCGTGCTCGATCGACCAGCCGGCGACCTCCTGCGGGCCGAGCGTGCCGCCGTGGAAGACGACCGCGCGGGGCCCGTCGTCGGCCGCCGCCATGACGTCGGAGAGCCCGTCCCCGTTCACGTCCCCCGCGCACGCCACGTCGAGCCCGAGGTGCCCGCCGGCCACCGTCCCCAGGTACGTCCAGGCGTTCTCCGACGCGAGCCCGTCGCGCGAGCCGAGGAAGAGGCTCACGCGGCCCAGGGAGTCCGAGCTCACGAGGTTTCCGAGGATCACGTCCGCGTACCCGTCGCCGTTGACGTCCCCGGCCGAGGAGACGCTGCGGAACCCGTTCCGGGTCCAGGCCGGCGCGCTCCCGAGGCCGGTCGCGGAGCCGAGGAAGCACTCGACCCGGTTCGCCGCGAAGCTCGAGTCGAACGAGACGAGGAGGTCCGCGTAGCCGTCGCCGTTCACGTCCCCCGCCGTCGCGGCGTCGCCGCCGACGTTCGTCGCCCAGTCGTGCGTCGCGGGGAGCCCCGCCGCCGATCCGTGATAGACGCGCGTCTTGACCGCGCCGCCGCTCCGGCACGCGACGACGTCGGAGTAGCCGTCCCCGTTCACGTCCCCGGCCGTCGAGACGACGGTCCCGAGGTGGTCCGGCCCCGACACCTTCCACGGCGGACCGACGAGGCCCGTCGCCGAGCCGAAGTGGACGAGCACCTGTCCGTCGGAGGTCGAGTACGTGAACGGCGCGCCGAGGATCACGTCGGAGTAGCCGTCGCCGTTCACGTCTCCCGCCGTGGAGACCGACGTGCCGAGGCGGGCGCCGGGCGTCCCGCCCTGCGCGGTCCAGGCCGGGTCGCTCCCGAGCCCGGACGGCGACCCGTGGTAGACGAACGCCAGTCCCTCCGAGGTCTGCGACCCGATCTCGGCGCCCGGCGCCCCGACGATCACGTCCGCGAAGCCGTCCCCGTTGACGTCCCCGGCGGTCGAGATCGACTCGCCGAAGAAGACGCCGTGGCCGTCGAACGTCGCGGTCCAGGCGGCGTTCGTCCCGAGTCCGGTCCCGTTCGCCTTGGCGTGGAAGACCCAGGCGCGCCCCTGCGAGTTCGAGCCGGAGAGGGTGTCGAGCGCCGGCGAGGAGATGATGACGTCGGAGAGGCCGTCGCCGTTCACGTCCCCCGCCGTCGCCACGCGGTAGGCGTCGCCGCCGTTGCTCTTCGTCCAGTCCGGCGTCGAGGCGAGCGGATCGACGACGATCGGGTAGAGCGCGTCCGCGTCGTCGACGACCAGCGCGAGCGTCGCGCCGTCGAGCTCGAATCGCGCCGGCAGGGAGCGCCGGGTGCGGTCCCAGGCGATCAGCTTCGACAGCGTGATCGCCGTCGCGCCGTCCGCGTCGGCGAACTCGACCGCGGCCGCCGCGGCCCCGACCGTCGGCGCCAGGTCCCCCGAGAGCGTCAGCTCGATCCGGAGGGGCGCGTCGGCGGGCCCGTCCGGACGACGCGCGAGGTCGAACCCCTGCTCGACGCCGCGCTCGTCGTTCACGTACCACTCGACCAGCCCCCCGCGCCGGTACTCGACGCGGTTCCCGTTCGCGGTCGGCGCCGCGGGGGCGGGCGGGGCGACCGAGGCGCCGCGCCCGACGCCGGTCAGCGCCATCCCGAGGGACCACGACGCCGCGTCCGCGGTCCGTCGCGCCAGCCGGACCCCGTCCTCCGTGAACCAGGTCCTCAGGCCCTGGGCGCGGTTCGGGGCCTGCAGAGCGGGGCCCGCCCCGTCGAACGGGGTCCCGTCGACGACGCTCGCCCGGTACTCCCGGGCGACCAGGTCGGCCCGCACCGCGGACCACCAGGCGGCGGGGACCTCCGGCGGGAGTTCGGCCGGCGGGGACGGGGAGGCGGCGGGCCCGAGGGCCCCGAGGAGGGCGAGAGAAGAGAGGATCGGACGTTTCATGAGGCGACTCCGGGTTCGGGTTCCGCCCCGGACACGCATCGTGCGCCTCCCGCCTGCAGGGTTTTCTCGATTCGGCGGGGGATCGGGAGGGCGCGGCGTCCGCGCGGGCCTCCTCCTCGACCGAGCTCAGCCCCACAGCTCCCGCGACGGGGGATGGAGGAGGACCCCGTCGTCCCGCACGCCCCCGTCCCGGTCCCGATCGAGCAGGAGCGGGCCGTCGAGGTCGGCGAAGTCCGCCTCCGGCGCGATCAGGTACGCCGGCGCCATCGCGAGGGACGTCCCGACCATGCATCCGACCATCACCCGGAACCCCGCCGCGCGCGCCTCCCTCGCCACGCGGAGCGCGGTCGTCACCCCGCCCGTCTTGTCGAGCTTCACGTTGACCGCGTCGTAGCGGCCGGCGAGGGGCGGAATCGGATCGTCCCCTCGGCACGACTCGTCGGCGCAGATCGGCACGACCCGATCGATCGCGGCCAGCGCCTCGTCCTCGCCGGCCGGCAGCGGCTGTTCGACGAGGGCGACGCCGAGCGCGGCGAGCGACGGCAGGCGCCGGGCGAGCGACTCGGGCGTCCACGCCTCGTTGGCGTCGACGATCAGACGCGCTCCGGGGGCCGCCTCGCGGACGGCCCTCACCCTCGCGAGGACGTCGTCGTCCGCGACCTTCAGCTTCAGGAGCGGTCTCGACGCCGCCGCGGCGGCCGCCTCCGCCGTCCGGGCCGGCGTGTCGAGCCCGAGCGTGAAGGCGCTCTCGACCGGACGCGGCGCGCCGGCCCCGAGGAGCTCGTGCGCCGGCCGGCCGCTCCGCTTCGCCTCCAGGTCGAGGAGGGCGGCGTCGAGCGCGTTGCGGGCCGCGGCCGGCGGGAGGAGCTCGAGGAGGTCGCCCCGCGAGGCGCCCCGGGCGACCGCCGGCGCCGCGGACTCGATCCCGGCGAGGACCGACGCCGACGACTCGCCGTACCGGGCGTACGGCCGACACTCTCCGCGGCCGACCGCGCCGTCCGCGCGCAGCTCGACCACGACGACCTCGACCTCGGTGTAGGAGTCCCGCGCGATCGTGAACGTGCCGCGGACCGGCCAGCGTTCGACGCGCGCGACGCAAGCGACCGTCACGGCAGCCGTTCGAGGAGCGGGTCGACCCCGGTGCGCGCCGGGTCGACCGCCGGCAGCCCCGTCTCCTCGGAGACGTCCGCCAGCACCTCCCTCGCGCCGGCCTCGTCGAGCGCCGACGTGTTGACGCTCAGGCCGAGCAGCCGCGCCGCCGGGTTCGCGCGCCGCACCGAGGCGAGGTGGACGGCGACGCACTCGGAGAGGACCGGGATCGCCTTGTGCGGGAGACCGCGGAGATGCTCCCTCGTCGGTTCGTGACAGAGGACGAGGGCGTCCGGCTGCGAGCCGTGCAGCAGGCCGAGGCTGACGCCCGAGAACGACGGGTGGAAGAGCGATCCCTGTCCCTCGATCACGTCCCAGTGCTCCGGCGCCGCGGCGGGGGAGAGCGCCTCGGCCGCGCCGGAGAGGAAGTCCGCGGGGACGGCGTCGACCGCGATCCCCTCGCCGGCGATCAGGATCCCGGTCTGGCCGGTCGCGCGGAACGTCGCGTCGGCGCCCCGCGCCCGCAGCGCTTCGGTCAGGTGGAGCGCCGTGAACAACTTGCCGACCGAGCAGTCGGTCCCCACGGTCAGCAGCCGCTTGCCGGACCGCTTCTCGCCGGTGCCGACGGCCGGCGTCCACGACGAGTGACGCAGGTCGACGAGGCGCCGCCCGTGACGGGCGGCGGCCGCGGCGAT
>JBICIB010000535.1:0-4383 GCA_043101415.1 Planctomycetota bacterium JB042
GGACCGGCGAGCGCGCGGTCGAGGAGGCGCGTCGCGTCGTCGACGCGGCCGTCGAGGTGGAGCGCCTCGACCTTCGCCGCGATCCAGTTCGGGTCGTGCTCGAACGCCGGGTTCCCCGCCCGCGCCTCCTCGAGGATCGCGAGCGCCCGCCCGATCTCGCCGGTCCAGTTCAGCATCCCGGCGAAGCCGCTCCACATCCCCATCCACTCCGGGTCGGTCCGGGAGTCGCCGGCGAACGCCCGGATCGCGTCTCGGAACCGCGCCTCCGCCCGCTCGATCTCGCCGGCGAACACGCGCAGCACCGCGTCGTTGTACGCGACGAGGAAGTAGTCGGCGTCGCACGCCTTCGCCCTCGCCAGCGCCTCCTCCGCCGCCGCGCGTTCGCGTTCGAACGCCGCCGCCGCGTCCGGGTCGTCGCTCCGCGCGTGTCGGATGGCGGCCTTGGCGTGCGCGGCGGCGAGGTTGTTCCAGCCGACGACGTCTCCGGGCTCCATCCTCACGTACCGCTCGAAGTACGCGACCGCCGACTCGAACCGCTCCTTCTGCATGTCGAAGTCGCCGAGCCGCTTCTTCACGTCGGCGCGGCTGCGGACCCGGTCGTACCGCGCGAACGCCGCCTCCGCCGCGTCGACGTGGCCGAGCCGGTGCTGGACGCCGCCGAGCGCGTACCACGCCTCGACGTGGCCGGGGTCGAGCTCGAGCGCGCGCTCGGTCCACGCGAGCGCCTGGTCGAGCTCGCGTCGCGTCTGGTGCATCAGGCCTCGGTAGTACGCCTCGCGCGCGCTCGTCACCGGTCCGGACGGCACCTCCTCCACCGGCGCTCCGCGCTCGATCGAGCGCGCGAGGAGGAGCCCGGCCGCCGCGCCGGCCGGGTCGTCCCCGTCCTCGAGCAGCCGCTCGAAGTCGCTCGCCGCGTCGCCCCATCGCTTCTCGCGCAGCGCGAGCTCGGCCCGTTCGTAGCGCACGGCGGCGTGCCCGGGCCGGCGCTCGAGCTCCTCGTCCATGCGGGCACGCGCGGTCGCGAGCTCGTCCTCGTTCAGCGCGGTGATCACCGCGTCGAGCGCCTGTTCGCGCGCGCGCACCGCCTCCCCGCGCAGCCCCCAGCCGAGGAACCCGAGCGCGAGCGCGGCCGCCGCCAGCAGGAAGACGAGCGACACGCGACGCCGCCGCGTCCGCCTCACGATCCGGGTGAGCGTCCCGACCGCGACCGCCTCGATCGGCTCGCCGTCCAGGTACCGGGTCAGGTCGGCGGCGAGCGCGGCGCCGTCGGCGTAGCGCCGGGCCGGGTCCTTCTCGAGGCACTTCAACACGACCGTCTCGAGGTCCCGATCGACTCGCGCGTCGAGGCGCCGCGGCGGCGGCGGCTCGTCCTCGAGAATCGACGTCATCAGCCGCTCCGGCGTCGCCGCGTCGAACGGCCGCTTCCCGGTGACCCCCTCGTACAGGACCGCGCCGAGCGCGTAGACGTCCGCCTGCGGCGTCGCCCCCCCGCCGGAGAACTGCTCGGGGCTCATGTAGTACGGGGTGCCGAGCGTCGTCCCGGTCCGGGTCAGCGCCGCCGCGGAGAGGTCGCGCGCCAGCCCGAAGTCGGCGAGGACGACCCGCCCGTCGTCGGCGAGGAGGATGTTCGACGGCTTGACGTTGCGGTGGACGATCCCCTCCGCGTGCGCCGCGCCGAGCCCGCGGGCCGCGTCGCGCGCCGCCCCGACCGCCGCCCCCCGGAAGTCCGACGCGAACGCCGCCGGCAGCCCGGCCGGCTCGAGCCGTCGGGCGAGCACCCGCTCGAGGTCGGTCCCCTCCACGTACTCCATGGCGAGGAAGTGGAGCCCCCGGTCCTCGCCGACCACGAAGACGCGGACGAGGTTCGGGTGCGCGAGGCGGCCGAGGAGCGCGGCTTCCCGCTGGAACCGGAGGATCCGGTCGGCGTCGGCGCCCGCCTCCTCCGTCAGGACCTTCAACGCAACGTCGCGCGCGAGCGAGAGTTGCCGCGCGAGGTAGACGACGCCCATCCCCCCGCGGCCAAGCTCGCGACGGATCTTGAAGTCGCCGAGGATGCGGGGCGCGGCGGGCGGCGGCATGACGGGAGCATAAGAGGTATACTCCGGCTCGTCGTTCGGAGCTTCCCCCCGGTCTTCCCCGTGTCCGTCCGGCCCGTGCCGGAGGGGAAGGAGGGAACTCGTCATGCTGCTGCCCCGTCTCTCGCCGCCGCTCGCGGCGCTCGTCTTCGTCGTGCTCCTCTCGGCGCTCCTCGCGCCGCGGGCCGACGCCCAGTTCGGGATCCCGGCCGGAGTGAACCTCGGCATCGGCGTCGCCCCCGACGTCGTCAGCGGCGTGGCGACCGCCGACCTCGACGCCGACGGCCTCGGCGACATCGTCGGCGTCGACTCCGCGAACACCGGGAACGTCGGGCTCGCCCTCGGTCTCGGCGGGGGCGCGTACGCCGTCCAGGCCGTGGTCCCCGGAGGGATCACCGGATCGCCGACCGGGCTGGCGACGCCGCAGCTCGCGGACTTCGACAACGACGGCTTCCTCGACCTCGTCGCGTCGGGGACCGACTCGACGTCGACGAACACCGCGCTCCACGTCTATCGCGGGATCCCCGGCGCGGGGACGTACACGTTCTCCCTCCAGGTCGTCCTGCCGGTCGCGGCGCTGCCGGGCGAGGTGACCGGCGTCCGCACGACCGACTTCACCGCGGACGGGCTGATCGACGCGCTCGCCACGAACACCTCCGCCGTCGCCGCCAGCCGCGTCGTCGGGCTGAGGCGGAACCTCGGCGGGTTCGTGTTCGGGCCGATGACGTCGCAGACGACGGCGACCGGCGCCGCCGACATCGACGTCTGCGTCGACTTCAACAACGACCAGCTGAAGGACCTCGTCATCTGCCGCCCGATCTCCCCGACCGGGCTGCCGGGGTTCGTCGACCTGTACGCCGGGGTCGGCAACGGCCCGTTCAACCCGACGCCGCCGTTCATCCCGTCCCAGCCGTCGATCTCGCTGCAGATGCCGAACGGCTACTCGCCGATCGACGTGCACTTCCTCGAGTGCGACCAGAAGGCGGGGTACGACCTCGCGATCGCCGTCGACGGGCCGACGCCCGGGATCTTCCTCGTGCCGAACCTCGGCGCGCCGCCGTTCTACAGCCAGGTCGGGCTCGTGCAGCCGTTCGGCGTGACGAACGTGCCGGTCTCGATCCAGCGGGCCGAGTCGATCTTCGACGGCGTCGAGGACCTCCTCGTCTACTCGCTCAACCCGGCCGGGCCGACGTTGAAGGCGGCGACTTTCGAGGTCCTCTCGATCAAGGACTGCGCCGCCGCGACGGTCTCGGTGACGAACGCCGGCGTGTCGAACACGTCGATCGTCGGGGTCGAGAAGGGGGCGCTGCAGGCGGTCGGGGACCAGGGGCTGGACGGGAAGCAGGAGGTGCTGCTCGTCGACCACTCGACGCCCGGCGGCTCGACGATCAACGTCTACCCGAACGTCACGCCGACCGAGTACTCGATCAGCCCGACCGCCCCGATGCTCGGGCAGGTGACGCCGATCCGGTTCTCGATCGAGATCCCGAACTTCCCGGGGCGGCCGTTCGTCGTCCTCTTCTCGAGCCAGGGGACCCTCCCCGGCACGCCGGCGGGGTTCGGGCTGACAGTGCCGCTGAACGCGCCGTTCCATCCCTGGGTCCTCCAGGGGACGCTCTCCGCCGCGGGGAGCGGGTCGTTCCAGACCCCGTCGGTGACGTTCCCGAGTTCGCCGGTGACGTTCAGCCGCCAGATCGCGTCGTGCGTCGTGGTGATGCAGACCCCTTCGGGGCCGCCGATCCACGCCACGAACCCGGCGATCCTGACCCTCCCCTGAACCGGGCCGGTTCCGGGCGGGTTCGAATGGCGCGGGCCCGGGGGGTCGCTATAACCAGTCGGGACCAGAGTCCCAGTGGCCCCTTTCCCGTACCGGGGAGACCGAGCGAGAGATGTTGAGAAACCAGTCGATGGCCTACGGAGCGCCGGCGGACGCGATCGCCTTCCAGGCGTCCGAGGCGCGCGCCGCGTTCATCAAGAAGACCTACGCCCACCTGTTGGGGGCGATCGCGGCGTTCGCGCTCCTCTGCACCGTGATGGTGAACTCGCCGATCGCGACGTTCATGATCAACGTCGCGCAGACCCGGTTCGGGTGGCTGATCGTGCTCGGCGCGTTCATGCTCGTCAGCCACGTCGCCAACAACTGGGCGATGAACGCGGTCGACCCGAAGAAGGCGTACCTCGGGCTCGGGCTCTACGTCGTGGCCCAGGCGGTGATCTTCACCCCCCTCCTGCTGATCGCGTCGATCTTCCAGCAGCAGTCCGGCCAGCCGATCCTGATGAACGCGCCGAGCGTCAGGATCGCCGCGTT
>JBICIB010000536.1:0-10577 GCA_043101415.1 Planctomycetota bacterium JB042
TCCGGGTCGAGCACCCGATCGCACGCCTCGAGCACCCGCCGTTGGATCGGCAGCGACTCGTCGTACCGCCCCCACACGCGATAGAGGTAGGCGAGCTCCTGGTTCGAGGCGATCGACTCCGGATCGTCCTCGCCGAGCCGCTCCTCCCGCCCCTCGCGCGCGCGCAGCAGCAGCTCCTCCGCCTCGCGGTACCGTCCCTGCTCGGTCCGGAGGCGGCCCAGGGCGGTGAGCGACGCCCACACCTTCCGTTCGGATCGCTCGGCCTCGGGGACCTTCCGGCGCGCCTCGAGCACCTCCACCAGCAGCGGCTCCGCCTCCCGGAACCGACCCATCAACGTGTAGAGCGTCCCGAGCAGCTCGCGCGCCAGCAGGCGGCGCTCCGAGTCGGCGCCCTCGACGTCGCTCAACTCGACGGCGCGCAGCAGGTGCGGCGCGGCCTCGTCGAACCCGCCGAGGCTCGTGTACGTCCGGCCGAGCGTGGTCCGAATCGACGCCTCGACCGCCGGCTGCCCCTCGAACTTCTCCTCGATCCGCTCCGACGCGATCCGGAGGACCTGACGCATCGGGACGTCGATCCCCTGGTCCTCGGGGCGGACCGCGCCGAGCAGGTCGTCGTTCAGGAAGGCGTTCACCGCGTCGGCGACCGCGGCCTCCGTCCGCGCGCGCTCCGCCTCGAGGGCGGCGCGCTCCTCCGCCCGCTTCGCCCGGTCCCGCTCGCGCTCCGCCTCGCCGCGAGCGCGCTCCGCCTCGAAGCGCGCCTCCTCCGACTCCTTCCGCAGCCCCTTCTCCCGCAGGAGCGCCCAGAAGACGGTCCCCGAGATCAGGAACAGCCCGGCCACGCCGATCGTCGCCAGCCGGAGGAGCCGTCCGCGCTTCCGCTCGCGAACGGCGCGCGCGTCGAGCTCGGCGCGCTCGGCGCGGCGGACGTCGAGGTTCTCGAGCCGCGTCGCCAGCTCGGCCGCGCTCTTCAGGCGGCGACGCGGGTCGCCGTCGACGGTCGCGGCGATGTCCTCGACGAGCAGCGGGTCGTCGACGTCCCGCTCCCAGCCCGGCGCGAGCGGACGCGAGAGGTCGCCGACGGTCACCTGGTACAGCAGGACGCCGAGCGCGTAGACGTCCCCCTCGAGCGTGAACGGCTTTCCGGCGAGGGTCTCCGGCGGGGCGTACATCCGCGTCCCGGACATCATCGTGCCGCCGGAGATCGCCACGTCGAGCGACTCGGTGAACCCCTCCATCGTGACGTCGCCCGCCGGGCTCGCCCCCTCCGCCAGGGCCGCGATCCCGAAGTCGGCGAGGCGCGGCAGCGGCCGTCCGTCCTTGGCGAGCGTGATGAGGATGTTGCTCGGCTTGATGTCCTTGTGCAGGATCCCGACCGAGTGCGCCGCCGCGACCGCCTCCGCGACCCGCGCCACCAGGTCGATCCGCGTCGCGCGTCCGACCTGATCGAGGCCGCCCCGCTTCTCGGCCCACCCCTTCATGTCCCCCTGCTCGGTGAACTCGCTCTCGAGGAAGAACGGGGGCGAGTCGAGCTGGACCTCGTGCAGCCGCGCGATGTCCGGCCGGTCGCCCAGCGCGCGCCGGATCAACCGGAACATCGTCATCTCGCGCTTCAGGGAGCGGAGCTTGTCGACGTCGAAGCAGAACTTGAAGACGCGGCGCTCGTCGGTCCGATCGTTCCTCGCCAGCCAGACGTCGCCGAAGCCGCCCTCGCCGAGCTTCCACTCGATGATCCAACCCGGGCGCCGCGGGATCTCGAGGCCGGCCGCGGGCCGCCAGCCGAGCAGCTCGGCCTCCTCGCGCGACACGACGCGCCGCGCCTTCTCCGAGTCCGTCGGCGCCACGAGCTTGGCGAACCCCTTCGCCCCGACCTCGAACACGTCGACCGGGTCGTCGACGCCGTACATCTCGTACTGGCCGTGCGCCATCCACTCGAGCTCGGGACGCGCGCCGTCCGGGCCGACCGGGTGCTCGCGCACGTACTGGCGCGCGTCGTCGAAGATCGGCCGCGTCATCAGGATCTGGTCGCCGTCGCCGAGGCTCATGACCCGCGCCGCGAGGTCCGCGGCGAGTCCGACGATCTTCGACCGCGCGCCGCCGCCGCCGATCCCCTCCTCGATCTCGGCGACCTGCCCGACGTGCAGGCCGACGCGGGCGCGGAACGGGTGCCCCCCCCACGACTCGCTCCGCAGCTTGGCCTGGAACGCCAGCGCGACCTGGATCCCGTCGGACGGCGAATCGCACCCGGCGAGGAAGCCGTCCCCCGTGTCGTTCAGGACCCGCCCGTGCGGGACCTGCGCCAGCGCCTGGTGGAACAACTCGTCGTGCCGGCGGAGCTTGCGCGCGTACTCCTCCGCCCCGAGGCGGCGCTTCAACGACACCGACCCCACCAGGTCGGTGAACATGAGCACCATGATCTGGGACGATGCCGGGGCGGCGGCCATCGCGGTAGTGTAGAGCACCCGAGGTCCCGGGAGAGTCCGGAGATACGGCGACCGGCCGTCACGGAAGTTTCTTCCGTCACGGACCGGGCCGAGTCCAACTCGGGGTGATACCATGAGCGGGTCTCGTTCCCCCCCAAGGGACCCAGGAGGAACACATGCTCACTGCATCGGTCTTGGCCCTGACGCTGCTCTCGGGCCAGACTTGGACGGTTTCCAACGACGCCCGCGCGGACTTCTCCGAGATCGAGGACGCGATCGACGACGAACGCGTCGCCCTCGGCGACATCCTGCTCGTCAGCCCCGGCGAATACGACGGCTTCACGCTCGATCGGAAGTTGACGATCGTGGGACAGTCCGGGGCCTCTCGCCCCGTGGTGACCGATCCCGTGACCGTGATGGCCTCGATGAAGAAGGGGCTCCTCGAGTCGGGGGGCGACTTCTCCTTCGGCTTCATCGAGTTCCGGGAAGGCGTGACCGTCGTCGGCGGCAACGCGCCCGGCCAGTTCGACAACTGCACCTTCTTCGGCGACGACGACCACCCGACCGCGCTCCGGATCGAGAACGCGGCCGAGGTGATGCTGAGCCGCTGCGTCCTGGTCGGCGTCGACGCCGAGGCCGACGACGGGTTCCTCGGCTTCAAGCCGGCGGGCCACGCGCTCGAGGCGATCTCCTCGAACGTGATCTTCGTCGACTCCCAGGCGACCGGCGGGCACGGCGCCGTCGGCCCCCGACTCCCCCCGCACCCCGGCGGGAGCGGTCTCCGCCTCGAGGGAGGCTCGAAGGTGATGATGGCGGGCGGTCAGATGCTCGGCGGCCAGGCCGGCGGCTCCGCCTCCCCCTGCAACCTCGGCCCCGCCGGCCACGGGATCTGGCTCGTCGACTCGATGGCGGACCTGCGCGGGTTCGGTGCCAACGACGACGTGGTCCTCCCGCCGCTGGCGGCGTGCGGCCCGCCCGCGTTCTCGGTCTTCGCGACCGGCGAGTCGAGCAAGATCCGCCTCGGCGGGCCGATCGGCCTCCGCGGGATCCAGGCGCCGAACGGTGCGCTCGAGGTGACGAACCTCCTGCAGCCGTACCTCCAGAACGTCGGGGACGCGACTCCGGGCTCGAGCAACGTGCTCCAGCTCCGGGGCGAGCCGAACCGGTACGCCGTCTTCTTCGGCTCCCTCGACCCGGAGTCGACGTTCGTGTTCGAGGTCGACCAGCCGGTCGGGTTCGACCCGTACAACCTCTTCTTCGTCGCCGCGCTGGTGACGTCGAACCAGCCGCTCGCGCCGGTCGAGTGCCCGTACGACGTGCCGGTGAACGAGCCGATCCTGCTGGGCCTCACCGCGCGCTTCCAGTGCGTGATGCAGGACCAGCCGGCGCAGGGGATGCCGACCAAGGCGACCGCGTCGAACCCGGTCGACGTCGTCGTCCGGTTCTGAGCCTCCCGGTCGCCGGCGCTCCGCGCCCGGCGATCGAACGCGCGAGGGGGAGCGTCGCCGTGGCGGCGCTCCCCCTCGTTCCGTCTCCGGCGCGCCCGGGACGCTCGGCCGTCAGGACGACGGCGCCGACCCCGCCTCGACCCATTCGCAGAGGCGGTCGGTCGCGCGGAGGACGCTCGCGCAGCACGTCTCGAGGAACCCCCGGTCGAGCTCGCTCGACGCGGGGACGGAATCGCTGAACGCCAGGGCGTGCGCGCCGTCGAAGTCGACGTACGCGATCCGCGCGGTCAGCTCCTCCGCCGGTCGGCCGAACTCGATGCCCGGCAGGATCGCGACGCCGGTCTCGTCGAGGAGGGTGCGGCAGAGCGACACGCTCGAGTCGATCCCCCGCGCGGCCAGCCGCTCGCGGTGCGGTTCGAAGCTCGGGAAGAGGTAGAAGCCGCCCTTCGGGTCGGGGAACTCGAGCCCGGCCTGACGCATCCGGCGAGCGATCGCCCGGCCGAGCGTCCCGAGGACGCGTCGCGAGTGGGTCAGGTACTTCTCGATCCGGAGGCCGCCCTCGAACGCCCGCACCGCCGCGTGCTGGATCGGCGCGCTGGTGGCGGTGAACGTCTCGCTGGCGGCGACGGCCATCGCGTCGAGGAGCCAGCGGAGGTCGCGCGGGAACGCGAACGTGCCGAGGCGCCACCCGCCGGCGCCGCACCACTTCGACAGGCCGCTGCTGACGATCGTCCCCTCCGGGTAGTAGCGGGCGACGGACACGTGGCGCCCCCGGTGGTGGATCTCGCCGTAGATCTCGTCCGAGAGGAGGACCACGCGGTACTCCCGCGCGACCCGGGCCAGCCCCTTCAGGTCCTCGCGCGTGTAGGTCGCCCCGGTCGGGTTCGACGGGTAGTTCAGGATCACCACCCGCGGACGGGTCGGATCCTCCCGGCAGAGGAGCTCGAGCATCTCCGGCGTCAGCCGCCACCCGTTCTCCCTCGACGTCGGCACCCACCGGATCTGCCGCCCGATGATCGTCGCCTGCGGCGCGTACGACACCCAGCTGGGGGTCGGGATCACCAGGTCGCCGTAGTAGACGAGCTGGAGGAGGAACATCAGCTCCTTCGAGCCGGGCCCGACGAGGATGTCGTCCCCCGTGAAGTCGACGCCGTCCCGCCGGCGATGGTACTCGGCGACCGCGTCGCGGAGCTGCGGGAGTCCGCGCACCGGGAGGTAGTCCTTCTGGTGCGCGTTCGCGCGGAGCGCCTCGACCACTCCCGGCGGCACCGGGAACGGGGACTGTCCGAGGCCGAGCCGGAACACCTCCTTCCCCTCCGTCCGGAGCGCCGCGCAGCGCTCGTTGATGGCGAGCGTCGCGGACTCGGTCAGCCCGCGGACGTTCAGGTTGAGGTGGACCTCCGGCGACTTCTTCTGGCGACGACCCACGCGGTCCCTCCGCTTCACGGCCCCGCCGCGGCGCCGTCCCGCCGCGGTTCGGCCACTCCGATGAACTCCGCCCCTCGGCGGACGACGAGGTGCAGCCCCCCCACGTGGAACGACCACGCGTCGAGGCGCTCGCTGGTGAACCCTTGGCGCTCGAGGGCCGCGACGGCGGACGGCGCGAACCGGTCCGCCTCGATCAGGACGACGCCGTCGGGCGTCGCGTGGAGACGGGGCGCCGCCGCCGCCTCGTACGGGGCCTGCCGCCGCAGCCGGAGGAGGACCTGCGCGATCCCCGAGATCATCCGCTCGGAGCCGGTCGAGCCGATCGCCACCGAGGGCCGTCCCTCCTCGAGCAGCAGCGTCGGCGCCGCGTTCGATCGAGCTCGCGCGCCCGGGCGGAGGTAGTGCGGGTGCCGTCGGTTCTCGACCTTGAACGTCTTCACGTAGTTGTTGTAGAGGAACCCGAGCGAGGGCGTGAGCACCTTCGCGCCGAACGACCGCTCGAGCGACTGGGTCATCGCCACCGCGTTCCCGTCCCGGTCCATCACGGAGAGGTGCGTCGTCTCGCCCCCCCCGCGCGGGCGCCGGTGCGCGCGCCGACGCTCCTCGCGCGTCCGCCGGATCGCCTCGGCGAGCTCCACCACGCCCGCGTCCCCGTCCGGATCGGCGAGGAGGGCCGGGCACTCCTCGATCCGCGCCAGCAGCTCCAGCAGCGTCCCGCCGCCGCCCGGCGGCGGGAGCGAACGGACGGCCCGGCCGAGGAACGTCCCCTCGACCGGCGCCACCTCCCGCGGCCACGGGATCTCGCGGAAGTCGTCCCGGCCGAGGAAACCGTCGTTCGCCTCGAAGTCGGCGACGATCCGATCGGCGGTCTCCCCCCGGTAGAACTCCTCCATCCCGTCCCGCGCCAGCCGCTCGAGCGTCTCCGCGAGCGCCGGACGGGGGCGCACCGTCCCCGCCGGCGAGGGCGTTCCGTCCGGATCGAGGAACTCCGCCCCGGCCGACTCGCGGAGGAGCGCCTTCCGGTACCGCTCCACGAGCGCGGCCTGGAGAGCGGTCGTCGGGACGCCGGATCGCGCGAGACGGATCGCGGGCGCCGCGAGGTCCGCCAACGGGAGCGTCGCGAACCGCTCGACCAGACGCCCGATCGTCGCCGGGTGGGTCGGCAGCGCGACCGCCCGGTACCCCCGGTACCGCCTCGACGCCTTCACCGCCTCCGGAGTGGCCCGCCGCGGGGCGGGGCACGCGCCGTCGAGCGCGACGGTCCGGCCGGTCCGCGCGTCGTGCAGCACGACCATCGCCATGCCGCCGAGGCCCGATCCCGCCGGCTCGCAGACCGAGAGGGCGAGCGACGTCGCCACCGCCGCGTCGAACGCGTTGCCGCCGGCGGCCAGGATCTCGGCCCCCGCCTCGGTCGCCCGGTAGTGGGCGCTCGCGACCATGCCGTCCGCGCTCCGGGCGCTCCACGCGGCCGGGTCGTCCCGTCGCGCCGAGCGGTCGAGCCAGACGTCGTCCGGGAACCTCACCCGGTCAGACCTCCTCGATCTCGCCGCCGTGGTCGAACCGGACCCGGTAGAGGTCGGTGCGCCGGTCCCGCCAGTTCTGCACCGAGCCGCGCCGCCGGTGCCGGCGCAGCCGCTCGACGTCGACGTCGTGGATCACGACCGTCTCGATGTTCGGGGTCGCCTCCGCCACGATGCCGTCGCGCGCGAAGTCGACGTCGGACGGGGAGAAGATCGCCGACTGGGCGTAGTGGATGTCGGCGTTGTCGACGAACGGGAGGTTCCCCGTGGTGCCGGCGATCACGACGTACAGGTGGTTCTCGATCGCCCGCGCCAGGGCGCACGACCGGACCCGGAGGAAGCCGGTCCGCTCGTCGGTGTTGAACGGCACGAAGACGATCGCCGCCCCGTGCGCGGCGGCGTGGCGGGCCACCTCCGGGAACTCGACGTCGTAGCAGATCTGGATCGCGACCGGCCCGCGGTCGGTGTCGAACACCTCGATCTTGGAGCCGGGCGTCACGCCCCACCAGTGCCGCTCGTCGGCGGTGATGTGGAGCTTGTACTGCTTCCCGATCGTCCCGTCGCGCCGGAAGAGGTAGGCGACGTTGTAGAGCTTGCCGTTCTCGAAGGCGAACTGGGAGCCGCCGACGATGTTGACGTTGAAGGAGATCGCGAGGTCGGTGAACAGCTCGAGGTACTGCGGCGTGAAGTCGGCCAGCCGGCGCGCCGACTCGGCCGGGTTGCGGGCCTCGATGATCGACAGGAGCTGCGTCGTGAACAGCTCCGGGAAGACGACGAAGTCGCTCTTGTAGTCCGACGCCACGTCGACGAAGAAGCGGCACTGCGTCGCGAACTCCTCGAAGCTCTCGACCGATCGCATCTGGTACTGGACGGCGCAGATCCGGACCGGGGCGACCGAGGTCTGCCGGGTCGTCGGGTCCGGGACGTGGTCGAGGTTCGTCCACTCCAGGAAGGTCGCGTAGCCGCGCGACTGGTCGTCGGCCGGGAAGTAGTTCGGGATCAGCCGCTTCAGCACGAAGCCGTTGGCGAGCTGGACGGTCAGGACCGGGTCGAACAGGTTCCGGTCCATCACCTCCTGCACGTACTCGCGGGCGGTCAGGCGGTCGGCGTGCTTGTGGTACCCGGGGATCCGGCCGCCGATGACGATCCGGGACTTGTTCCGATCGCGGCAGAGCTTCTTCCGGGCGTCGTAGAGGCGCCGGGCGAGCTTCATCGACCGGTACTCCGGGTGGACCATGATCTCGATGCCGTAGACCGTGTCCCCGTCCGGGTCGTGGTTCCGGATGTACCCGTTCCCGGCGACCTTCTTCCAGTCCTGCCAGTCCGAGTGGAGGTCCGAGTCGACGATCAGGGTCGCGCAGGAGGCGGCGAGCTCTCCGTCGACCTCGATCACGAACTGCCCCTCCGGGAAGACCTCGAGCTGGCTCTCGATCTGGTCCTTCCCCCACGGCTCCATGCCGGGGAAACACTTCACGGCCATCGCCGCGAGGGCCTCGTAGTCCTCGATCCGGAGGTTCCGGAGGACCACCTTCGATTCGTATTCGGTGAGGTCGAGCTTCGTCATGCCGGCCATCTTTGCAATTGCCGGGCCACGTTTCGAGCGCCGACGGCGCCCGACTGGCACGATGGTTGCCGGAGGAGCCCCATGACGACCCGCCTCTCGCTCGAGATCCGCCGCCAGCCGGACGACCGGACCTGCGGACCGACCTGCCTCCACGCGGTCTACCGCTACCACGGCGACGACGTCGACCTCGACACGGTGATCGACGAGGTCCCCGCGCTCGACGACGGCGGGACGCTCGCGGTCTACCTGGCGACCCACGCCCTCCGCCGCGGCTACGGGGCGACGATCCACACCTTCAACCTCCAGGTGTTCGATCCGACCTGGTTCGCCGAGGGCGTCGACCTGCGCGAGCGGCTCCTCGCCCGCGCGGCGGCGAAGGACGACCCGAAGCTCCGGCGCGAGTGCGAGGCCCTGGTCGAGTTCCTCGACCTCGGCGGCCGGATCGTCCTCGACGACTTCACGGGCGCCGAGATCCGCCGCCACCTGCGCCGGAACCGCCCCATCCTGACCGGCCTCTCCGCGACCTGGCTCTACCGGACCGCGCGGGAGCGCCCGGAGGACGAGGAGGCGGACGACGTCCACGGAGAGCCGGCCGGCCACTTCGTCGTCGTCTGCGGCTACGACGCCGCGGCGGGCCTCGTCCGGGTGGCGGACCCGTACCTCGATCATCCGTTCGACGCCGAGCACGTCTACGACGTCGACCTCGACCGGCTCCTCTGCGCCATCCTCCTCGGCGTGCTCACCTTCGACGGGAACCTCCTGATCCTCGACCCGCCCCGCCGGGGGAAGAGGAAGGGCGCCCGCGGGAGGACCTCATGAACCCCCTGGTCGTCGTCTCCGCCCCGTCCGACTGGCCCCTCTCGCTCGACGGGGTCGACGTCGTCACCGCGGACGAGTACCTCACGCACCCCCCCGATCCGGAGTCGGCGCGGCGCCCGGTCGTCAACCTCTGCCGCTCGCTCGCGTATCAGCGGTCGGGGTACTACGTGTCGCTCCTCGCCGAGGCCCGCGGGCACCGGCCGATCCCGGAGGTCGGCACGCTCCAGGACCTCCGCGCCCAGGACGTCGTCCGCCTCGCCGCGTCCGAGCTCGCCCCCCTGATCGAGCGCTCGCTCGCCCGGATCGCGACGAGCCCGTTCGAGCTCTCGGTCTACTTCGGCCGGAACCTCGCCAAACGGCACGACCCGCTCTCCCAGGCGCTCTTCCGCCGCTTCCGGGCCCCCTTGATGCGCGCGACGTTCGCCCGGCCGACCGGGGACGCGCCGTTCGCGCTCGAGTCGCTCCGGGTCCTCGGGATCGGCGACGTCCCGGAGTCGCACCGCGAGTTCGTGGCCGAGGCCGCCGACCAGTACCTCCGGTCGCCGCCGCGCCGCTCCCACGTCCGGCTGGCCGGGCGGTTCCAGCTCGCGATCCTCCACGACCCGGAGGAGGCCGAACCGCCGTCCGACGAGCGCGCCCTGGCGAGGTTCACCAAGGCGGCGGGGAAGGTCGGCCTGAACGTCGAGCTGATCCGCCGCTCGGACTACGGGCGCCTGGCGGAGTTCGACGCCCTGTTCCTCCGCATCACCACGAGCGTCCGGAACGACGCGTTCCGGTTCTCGCGCAAGGCCGCGGCCGAGGGGCTGGTGGTGATCGACGACCCCCAGTCGATCCTCCGGTGCACGAACAAGGTCTACCTCGCCGAGGCGCTCGCCCGGCACAAGGTCCCCGCCCCCCGGACGGTCATCGTCCACCGGGGGAACGCTGACACCGTCGTCCCGGAGCTCGGGCTGCCGTGCGTGCTGAAGCAGCCGGACTCGGCGTTCTCGGCCGGCGTGGTGAAGGTCGAGACCGCCGAGGAGTACCGGGCGGAGATCGGGAAGCTCCTCGACCGGTCGGCCCTGGTGATCGCCCAGGAGTTCCTGCCGACCGACTTCGACTGGCGGATCGGCGTCCTCGACAAGACGCCGCTCTACGCGTGCCGGTACTTCATGGCGAAGCGGCACTGGCAGATCATCCGGCGCGACTCCAGCGGGCGGCTCGAGGCGGACGGCGCCTCCGAGACGATCCCCGTCGAGCTCGCCCCGACCAAGGTCGTCAAAGCCGCGGTCCGGGCCGCCAACCTGATGGGAGACGGCCTGTACGGCGTCGACCTGAAGCAGCTCGGCGACGACGTCCGGGTGATCGAGGTGAACGACACTCCGAGCCTCGACTCGGG
>JBICIB010000537.1:0-8283 GCA_043101415.1 Planctomycetota bacterium JB042
CCCGATCGCGATGGTCCGCGCGCACGGACACGGGCTGTGGCGCGTCGAGGCGAAGGGGGACGGCCGGGCGGTCGGGATCTGCGGGCTCCTCCGGCGCGCGTCGGTGGAGGACCCCGACGTCGGGTTCGGCTTCCTCCCCGCGGCGCGCGGCCTCGGGTACGCGACCGAGGCGGCGCGCGAGACGGTCGAACTCGGCCGGCGCCGCTTCGGCTGGACGCGGATCGCCGGCTTCACGTCCCCCGCGAACCACGCCTCGGCCCGCGTGCTGGAGAAGGTCGGCCTCCGCTACGAGGGGCGGACCCGCCTCCCGGACGGCGACGACGTCCTGCACCGGTTCGCGTGGGATGCGACGGCCCCCGGCGTCCGCCTGCGCCCGGTCGAGGACGACGACGTCCCCCGCTTCTTCGAGCACCAGCTCGATCCGGCGTCGCACCGGGCGGCCGCGTTCACGGTCGCCAACCCGTCCGACCGGGGCGCGTTCGAGGCGCGATGGCGGCGGCTGCGCGCCGACGCCGCGGTCCGGGCGTTCACCGTCCTCGCGGAGGGTGCGGTCGCCGGTCACGTGGCGCGCTTCGAGCGAGATGGCGCCCCGGAGGTGACGGTCTGGATCGATCGCGGCCACGCCGGAGCCGGCGTGGGGACGGCGGCGCTCGGCTCGCTCCTCCACCGCGAGATCGAGCGGCCGCTCCACGCGCGGGTCGCCGCCGACCACGTCGCGTCGCTCCGCGTCCTCGAGAAGTGCGGCTTCTCGGTCGTCGGTCGCGACCGGGCGTTCGCCCCGGCGCGCGGGACCGAGATCGACGAACTCCTCCTCACCCTCGAATCCTGACCCGCCCCGACGGAGGTCCGCGATGGACGAGATCACGTTCGACGAGTTCCTGAAGGTCGAGCTCCGGGTCGGCCGGATCGTCTCCGCCTCCCCGTTCGCGAAGGCCCGGAAGCCCGCGTACGTCCTCCACGTCGACTTCGGAGAGGAGCTCGGGACCAGGCAGTCCAGCGCGCCGATCACCGCGCACTACACGCCCGACGAGCTGGTCGGCCGCCTCGTCGTCGCGGTCGTGAACTTCCCGCGGAAGCAGATCGGTCCCCTCATGTCCGAGTGCCTCGTCACCGGCTTCCACGACGAGAAGGGAGACGTCCTCCTCTGCGTCCCCGACGGCGACGTCCCGCTCGGGACGCGGCTCCTCTGACGAGGGGCGGCGGGGGAGGCCGGATTCCCCTGCATCTCGGCCCCCTTCGTGCCGATAGTCCCGGGGAGTTCGGACCGTCACGAGGAACGACGCATGGACCCTCGACCCGAAGCCGCCGCCGCCCGCCCCGGCCTGGCCGGGGCGCTGAAGGGGATCGCCGCGATCGCGATCCTCCTCGTGACCGGACTCGCGATCCTGCTGGTCCTCGGCGTCCTCCCGGCCGAGATGTTCGCCAGCCTCTCGGTCAAGATCGGGATGGTCTGCGGCGTCCTCGCGGCGTCGAGCACCGCGCTCGCGCTCCTCGCCCGCTCCCGCTGACCGGGGCCGTCACCCGCCCGGCGTGCCGTCGGCCGCGTCGACGAGCCGGGCGCCGCCGATCCGGTGCGGGTGCGCCCGGCGTTCGGAGAGGTCGAGGACCCAGGCGCCGCGCCCGTGGTCCATGTTCAGGAGGAGGCAGGTCGCCTCGTCCGATCTCGGGTGCGTCGGAGGTTCGACCCGCTCGCCGACGTACCGGACCGCGGCGCTGATCCGGACGTCGTCGATGCGCCCGTCGAAGAACGACTGCGGCCGGCCGAGCCGGTCCGGATCGGCGCCGACGTAGAACGGGAGACGGTTCCGCGTCCGCCTCCCCGTCCCCTCGGTGCGCGCGGCGAGGACGCCGTCGACGTACAGCCGCACCTCCGCCCCGTCGAAGACTCCGGCGAGGTGGTGCCACCGCTCGGTCTCGAGGCGTCGGTCCGCCCGCGCCGTGACGTACCCCCCGTCGAGGTGGACGGAGAACGAAGCCCGGCCGTCGCTGACGAACAGCCCGAACTCCGAGCCCTCGGTCTGGGCCAGGAACGGTCGGCGCCCTCGGAGGTCGCGCGCCCAGAGGCGCCCCTCGAGGGTCAGGGGGCCGTCCGGCAGGCCGAGGTCGTCGGGCTCGACGCGGAGCGCGTCGTCCTGGCCGTCGAGGGCGAGCACCCGGTCCGGCGCGGCGGTCGTCGGCGCCGGGAAGGCCGGGCTCCGGACGCGGAGGGCGACCTTCCGCGGCGGGACGCCGACCCGGAGTCCCTCGCCGAGCCAGTCCGCCGCGACCTCCAGCTCCGGGAGCTGGAAGTTCTCGTCGAGCGGGGCCGCGCGCCGCCGCAGCCGGAACGTCTGCTCGACGCTCTCCCCCGGCGGCACCGTCGGGTGGACGTGGTCCGGCGAGAACTCGAACCGGAGGTCGCCGGTGCGCGGAGTGAGCGTGACGTCGAGCGGGCGCTCCGTCGGGTTCCGGACCGTGAACGTCACGTCCGCGTCGATCTCGCCGGCGGTCCCGAGCGTCGCCGCCTCGAGCTGGCGCGCGGTGAGGGCCCGGTCGAGCGCCGCGACCTGGTCCGAGACGTCGCCGGTGATCGTCTTCGGGTCGACGACGGTGCCGACCGGCAGGGTGGCGACCGCGATGCCGCCGTCCCGGACGGTCACGACGTGGAACTGATGGAGGAACCCCGCGCGCGGCAGGTCGCTCGAGAGGTGGCCGCCGACGGTCGCGAGCGTGAAGTACTCGACGCCGTCCCGCCGGCCGTCGTACCGCATCCGGTGGATGTGCCCCGCGAAGACCGCGGTGACGTTCCCCGCCCCGGCGAGCCGCTCGTGGACCCTCCCCCAGTCGTCGCCGTACTTCCAGTCGAGCCAGCGCGGGTGGTGCATGAAGACGAAGACGTGCCGCGACTCGCGCGCCCGCTCGAGCGTCGCGTCGAGCCACGCGAGCTGGGCGTCGCTCATCCGCTGGCACTCCGGGTCGCGGAAGTTCCGCTCGCCGGTCTCCGGGTTACCCTCGTCGGTGTAGAGGACCACGAACGTGCAGTCCTTGTGATCGAACGCGTACCAGAGCGGCCCGAAGTGCATCTCGTAGTGCGCCTCGTGCTCCTCCGGAGGTCGTCCCTCGCCGCGCCAGTAGATGTCGTGGTTCCCCGCGACCGGGAACCACGGCATCGACAGCGCGTCCATCGCGGCGCGGAACTCCTCCATCTGCGGCATCCACCTCGCGGTCGTGTTGTACCCCTCGATCAGGTCGCCGACGGTCATCACCAGGTCGGGGTCGAGGAGGTTCGCGTCGGCGACGGCCTGCCGCAGGACCTCGATCCCCTCGGCCGGCCCGCCGGTCCGGTCGCCGAACACCACGAACGAGAAGGCGTCGTCCTCGTCGGGGAGCGCGAGCGTCCGCCCCGGCCGGTCGGAGTCGAACCGCTCGTCGTCGGCGACGGCCGTCGGGCCGAGGAGCGGGGCGGCGGCGAGGACGGCGAGGGCGAGGCGGGGCATCGGTCTCTCCCGATCGAGTAGCATGGGCGCGCGGCGACGAAGGAGGTGAAGGTGCACCCGCTCATCGTACTGCTCGTCATTCTCTCGCCGGTCCCCGCGGCCGCGGATGAAGCGGCGGTCAAGGGAGCGCGAGCGCGCCTGGAGGCGTACCGCGCCGAGCACGCGCTGCCGGCCGTCTCCGCGGCGATCGGCCGGGACGGCGAACTCGTCTGGGCCGACGCGGTCGGTTTCGCCGATCTCGAGGCGGAGGTTCCGGCGACCGCGGAGACGAGGTTCCGGATCGGGAGCGTCTCGAAGACGCTGACGGCGGCGCTGGTCGGGAGGCTGCTCGAACGAGGCGCGCTCGACCTCGACCGGCCGGTGCACGAGTGGCTCCCGGACTATCCGGAGAAGCGCTGGCCGATGACGCCGCGCCAGCTCGGCGGCCATCTCGCGGGCGTGCGGCACTACGCGCCGGGGGAGTTCCTCTGGACCCGGCACTACGACTCGGTGCGGGAGGGGCTCGAGATGTTCGAGGACGACCCGCTGCGGTTCGAGCCGGGGACGCGCTACGCGTACTCGAGCCACGGGTACAACCTCCTCTCGGCGGTGCTCGAGGTCGCCGGCGGCGACGACTTCCTCTCGCTCATGCAGAAGGAGGTGTTCGATCCGCTCCGCCTCGACCGGACGGTCGCCGACCACGCCGATCGCGAGATCGACGGGCGGGCCGGCGCCTACCACCTCGTCGGAGGCGCGCCGCGCCCGGCGCCGGAGGTCGACCTGAGCCACAAGTGGGCCGGCGGCGGGTTCCTCAGCACGCCGACCGACCTCGTGACGTTCGGGACGGCGTGGCTCTCGGACGACTACCTCTCCGCAAAGACGCGGGACGAGCTCTGGACGTCGCAGCGGACGAGCGACGGGAAGGAGACGGGGTACGGCATCGGCTGGCGGGCCCGGCGGACCTCCGACGGTCTCGTCGTCGGGCACGGCGGCGGATCGGTCGGCGGCCGCACCGAGTTCCTCGTGCTCGCCGATCGAGGGATCGTGGTGGCGGTCACCGTGAACTGCACGCAGGCGCCGGAGCTGTCGGATCTCGCGCGGGCCCTGGCGTCGGAACGTCCGGAGAAGGTGAGGAAGCGATGATCGGGACCCGAGTCGTCGCCCTGGCGGGCGTTCTGACGTTGGCGGGCGCGCGGGCGGAGGGGCAGACCCCGGTCCTCACGCTCGACGGACCGACGGCGTTCGCGAACTACGGCTGGTCGCTGTCGGCCGCCGGCGACGTCGACCAGGACGGCGTCCCGGACCTCGTGGTCGGCGGCCTCCAGGCGTTCCCCTCCGCGCAGTACGCGGGGGGCGTGTTCCTCCACTCGGGACGGACGGGCGCGGTGCTCCTCTCGTGGTCGGGTCCGACCCAGGGGAGCGAGTTCGGCCAGTCGGTCGACGCGGCCGCGGACGTCGACCAGGACGGCAAGAACGACGTCCTCGTCGGCGCGCCTTCCTACACCAGTTCCCAGGCGGGGAAGTTCATGCACGGTCTGGTGCGGGTCGTCTCGACCGGCACGAGCCAGACGATCTGGTCGTTCGAGGGGGATGCGTCGGGCGACGGGCTCGGCGCCGCGGTCTCGTTCGCCGGGGACGTCGACGCCGACGGGTTCGTCGACCTGGTGGCGGGCGCGCCGGACGACGACGACTTCGGCTCTTCGTCGGGGAGCGTCCGGGTCTGGTCGGGACAGACCGGCCTGGTCCTCTGGACGATCCACGGGCAGGAGGCGTTCGGGTACGACGGGTCGGCCGTCTCCGCGGCCGGGGACTTCGACCAGGACGGGAAGGGCGACGTGCTGGTCGGGGCGTTCGGCGTCGGGCCGGGGTTCACCGGCCGGGCGCGGGTCCTGAGCGGCGCGAACGGCGCCCCGCTGAAGACGTGGGTCGGCGGGACCGGGAACGACAGCCTCGGACACGCGGTCGAGCGGGTCGGCGACGTCGACGGCGACGGGACGCCCGACCTCGCGATCGCCGCCCCCGGAGCGACCGTCGCCGCCGCCTCGGACGGCGAGGTGCTCGTCGTGTCCGGGGTGGGGGGCGCGACGATCCTGCAGCTGACGGGCGCCGCGGCCGGCGACTCGCTCGGCCTCTCGATCGCCGGACTCGACGCGGACGGGGATGCGTTCGGAGACCTCCTGATCGGGGGCCAGGCGCGTGCGACGCTCTTCTCCGGGTCGAACGGCGCGGCGGACTGGACGGTCGACTCGGCCGCCGCGACCCTGTTCGGTTTCGCGGTGGCGGGGATCGGCGACCTCGACGGGGACGGGTTCGGCGACGGCGCGGTCGGCGCGGCGGCGGCGGACCCGAGCGGCGTGACGGACGCGGGGACGGTCACCGTCTGGTCGGGGTGCACGCGCCGCGAGGAGTACGGAGACGGTTGTCCCGGGACCGGCGGGTTCGTGCCGTCCCTCTCGTTCGACGTCTGCCCGGCGGCCGGGGCCGCGACGACGTTCCGGATCGAGGGGGGGCTCGGCGGAGCCCCCGCCGTCGTCCTGATCGGCGCGGTCGCGACGTCGATCCCGGCCGGCGGGTCGTGCGAGCTGCTCGTCGCGCCTCTCGTGACCCAGATCCCGCTCCCGCTCCTCGGCGCCGGCGCGGGGAACGGAGCGATCGCGATCCCCGTGACGATCCCGGCGAGCGTGGCCGGCAGCAGCGCCACGATCCAGGCGTTCGTCGGCGACGGCGGCGTCGCGACCGGCTTCTCCGCGTCGGCGGGTCTCGCGCTGGACTTCTGATCGTCCGCGCCCGAGGATCGACGGGATGGAGCTCCTCCTCCTCACCGCGCGCGACGTCCGTCTCGCGCTCCCGATCGACGAGGCGATCGTCGCGGCGAAGCAGGCGTTCGCCGCCTGGTCCTCGGGGCGCTCCTCGATGCCGCCGCGCGGAGTGGTCGACGTCGCGGCCGGGAAGACGCTCGTCATGGGCGGCGCCGTCGAGGGGGTCGGGGTCGCGGCGAAGGTCGTGTCGGTCTTCGCCGGGAACGCCGCGCGCGGCCTGCCGGCGGTGACCGGGCTCGTCGTCGTCCTGGACGAGGAGACCGGCGTGCCGAGCGCGGTGCTCGACGGGACGTTCCTCACCGCGTGGCGCACCGGGGCGGCGGGGGGCGCGGCGGCGGACGTCCTGGCGCGCGAGGACGCGAGGGTCGGCGCGATCTTCGGCGCGGGGGCGCAGGCGAGGACGCAGGCGATCGCGCTCGACGCGGTCCGCCGGCTCGACGAGCTGCGGGTGTTCGAGCCGTCCGACGAGGTCCGCGAGCGATTCGTCGACGAACTCGCGGGCGAGCTGCGGGCGCCGATCGTCGCCGTCGCGTCGCCGGAGGCGGCGGTCGACGGGGCCGACGTCGTGGTGACCGCGACGACCTCCCCGCGGCCGGTGTTCGAAGGGGACGGTCTGCGCGACGGGGCGCACGTCACCGCGGTCGGCGCGTTCACCGCCGACCGGGCCGAGCTCGATCCGCGCGCGATCGGTCGCGCCCGGGTGTTCGTCGACGCGCTCCCCGCCGCGCTCGAGGAGGCGGGCGACCTCCTGCGGGCCGAGCGGGAGGGGGCGACGCGGCGGGAGGAGTGGACCGAACTCGGCGCGGTGCTCGAGGGGAAGGCGCCCGGCCGGACCGACGACGCGGAGGTCACGCTGTTCAAGTCGGTCGGGCTCGCGGTCCAGGACGTCGCCGCCGCCGCGCGCGCGGTGAGGGGAGCACGCGAGCTCGGACTCGGGACGACGGTGGTGCTCGACGGATGACCGCGTTCGAGCCGCCGCCGTCGTTCACGCGCCTGCGCACGATCGACGCGCATGCCGCCGGCGAACCGCTGCGCGTCGTCGTCGACGGCTGGCCGGAGCTCGAGGGGCGGACGATCCTCGAGAAGCGGCGGTGTGCGAGGGAGCGCCACGACGACCTGCGTCGCGCGCTGATGCTCGAGCCGCGGGGGCACGCCGACATGTACGGCTGCCTCCTCGTCGCGCCGGAGACGGACGACGGCGACGTCGGCGTGCTGTTCCTCCACAACGAGGGGTACAGCACCATGTGCGGCCACGGGATCGTCGGGCTGGTGACGGTCGGGCTCGAGTGCGGCCTCCTCCCGGATCGGGACGAGCTGCGGATCGACACGCCGGCCGGCCGGGTGACGGCGCGGGCCGCGCGGCGAGGGCGTCGCGTCGAGTCGGTGTCGTTCGAGAACGTGCCGTCGTTCCTGCACGCGCGGGACGTCGAGGTCGACGTCGAGGGCGTCGGGCGGCTGCGGGTCGACGTCGCGTACGGCGGCGCCTTCTACGCGGTCGTCGACGCCGAGCGCGCCGGCGTCGCGCTCGACCGGGGTTCGTTCGCACGCATCGTGGACGTCGGGACCCGCATCAAGCGCGCGGTCGCGGAGGCGGTCCCGCTCGTCCATCCGTCGGGGGCCGAGGACCTCGGGTTCCTGTACGGCACGATCCTCGTCGCGCCCGGCGCGGGCGACGCCCACTCCCGAAACGTCTGCGTCTTCGCCGACGGCGAGGTCGACCGGAGTCCGACCGGCACCGGCGTGTCGGCGCGCGCCGCGATCCACCACGCGCGGGGAGAGCTGCCGGCCGGCGAGTGGATCACGATCGAGAGCCTGATCGGGACGCGCTTCGACGTCCGCGTCGCGCGGGAGACGCGCTGCGGCGCCGTCGAGGCGATCGTCCCCGAGGTGCGGGGCCGGGCGTGGCTCACCGGGCGGCACGAGTTCTGGATCGATCCGGACGATCCGCTGAGGGACGGCGTGCTGCTGCGCTGAGTCGGCTCGCGGCGTCTCGATCGGAGACGTCGAGC
>JBICIB010000538.1:0-2794 GCA_043101415.1 Planctomycetota bacterium JB042
GGCTGAAGCTGTTCCACGCCCCGTCGCTGAAGGAGGTCGGCTGGCCCGACGCGCCGCACGTCTCGTACGCCCAGCGGGAGATCGCCGAGCGGCTCGGGTACGTCTCGATCAAGTGCCCGATCGAGGCCGGCGTCCAGAAGCTCGGCTCGGACGTCGACGTCTACAAGAAGTACCTCTGGATCGAGCTCCGCGCCCGCGCCGGCCAGCTCGCCGCCGACGACCTCGACGAGCTCCTCCGCCGCGCGCGGAAGACCGACGACCGCCAGTGGTGGCTCGCCGCCCTCGGCGCCGTCGACGCCCGCGCCCTCGGCGACGTCCCGACCTCGAAGGACGAGGAGACGGTCGGCCCGCACTTCGGCGCGCTCGACCTCGACCGGCTGTCGACCGAGGAGCTGCGCGGACTGCTGGTCGCGCACGGGGTGGAAGGCGCCGCGGACGACGCCAAGGCGGCGGAAGGCGGCCGGGGGTGGGCCGGATCGTGGAAGAGGTGGTTCGGGCGGGGGTGAGCGTCGGGCCGGCCCCCATCACTCGAACGTGATCGCGATCCCCTCCGTCGCCGCGAACCCGGCCGGCGTCCCCGGCTCCGGGTAGAGGACCTGGACGTAGACCGAGCCGACGCCGATCGAGGCGTCGGTGTCGACGTCGAGGGAGAGGAGGCCGAACAGCGTCGGGAGGAACGACACCGCGAGCGGGGGACCGACGAGGAAGGTGCAGCCGGGCAGAGGGACCGCGGCCGGCGTCGCGCCGACGACGAGCGCCGCCACGCTGTTGGTGATCGAGCCGGCCGCCGTCGTCAGCCGGATCTCACCGCCCGGCGTCGCGCACCCCTCGAGAAGGGTGATCTGCGGGAGGAACCCGGCGGCGTTCGGGCATGCGGAGCCGAACTTCACGAGGCTCCCGCACGTCGGCGAGTAGGCGTAGGCGGCCCAGGGTTGGTTCACCGAACCGGCCTTCCCGATCAGGAAGTCGATCAGTCCGTCGTTGTTGATGTCTCCGACGTCCGACAGCGCGCTTCCGAGGACGCCCTTCTTCACGAGCAGTGAAGCTCCGGTGGCTCCAGACACCACATGCACCTCCGAAGGGGAGGGCGGCGAGACCGGGCGCAGTCGCAGGAGCAGGTCCGCCCGGCCGTCATGGTCGAGGTCTCCCAGGCGGCTCACGCCCTCTCCGTGCCATGGAGTCCCGGTGCCGCCGAACTGGTGGAGAGCCTGACCCGTCGCACCCGAGTCGATTCGGACGTATGGCACGAGGCTCGGGAACCCCGGTTTCGCCACCGTCGCCAAGTCCATCACGCCGTCTCCATCGGTGTCGCCGACTCAGTCGCATGCGTGGCCGAAGTAATCGGCCGCCATGGCCCCGTAGGAAGTCGCGAGCGTGGTGCCCGTCTTGCCGGAGACCACACGCACCGCACCGGCCCAAGTCGCGAATCCATGGTCTCCCGGCGCTCCGACGACGAGGTCGGCGTGTCCGTCGGCGTCGAAGTCCCCGAAGCTCCCCACGCCTTCCCCGAGAGACTGTCCTCCGGTCGCCCCGTCCAGTTGATGCACGACGGAGCCGTCGAAACCGGAAAAGACGCGAACCCGTCCGGCGTGGTTTCCGCCGGCGGTCACGGTCTGCGGAGCTCCCACGACGAGGTCGACGAAGCCGTCCCCGTCGACGTCGCCCGGTCCGGCCATCGCGTCACCGAAGTCGTCGTTCACATGATGGCCGGAGAACGTGTAGAGCGGCGTGCCGGCCTGACCCGAGAACACGATCACCACGCCCAATCCGGGCTGGCCTCCGTTGCTGGCGAAGTCCGAGGTGCCGTCGTGGTCGACGTCACCGATGCACTCCACGCCCCCGAGGTTCGCACCCGGTGTTCCCACGACGATCAGGATGGGGCTCCCGTCCCGCCCCGAGAACGTCCCGATCGCCCCGACCTCCTGTCCGCCCACCGAGTGAAAAGGCGCCGCGACACGATAGTCGGCGAAGCCGTCGGCGTCGACGTCCCCGGCCGAGGCGACACCCCAGCCCACGTGCCCGTCGAGCACATCTCCCTCGACGACCTCGTGAATCGGCCCCTGGGCCCGGACGACCCCTCCCTGCCCGACGAGCAGCCACGCGGCCAGGAGGATCGAGAGCGTTCTCGACTCCACCGCGAGGAAGAGAGAACGGCGAGGCCCCGTCACGACACGAGGGAGATGCGGAGGAGGAAGACCGAGATCCACGTGAATTCCACTTCTTCCAAAGGGACCGATGGAACCTCCACGGTCCCCCGGATCCCTCCCCGTGTCAACGGTCCTCCACCGACCGCCCGCGCCTCACCGTCCGCCGTCGCGCGCCGGGTCGACGTCCTCCCGGCGCGGGCCGAGGGCGTAGTCGTCCAGGTAGACGGTCATCGGTGCGGCCATGCGATCGCGGTAGAGACCGACCTTGTGATAGAAGCGCGGCTCCCCCTCGGGGGACGCCGTCGGCCCCGCGACGCGCGCGACGCGCCGCCCGTTCATCCAGACCTCGACGAGCCCGTCCGAGCCGGCGGAGAACCGGACGTGGAACAGCATGTCGTTCCACCGCTCCGGGACGATGTCCGGCAGCTCGACGACCTCGCGCCACTCGCCCCGCGTGTCGAGGTCGCGGATCGTCAGGTAGTGGCGTCCGTCGACGTAGCGCTGCGCGACGAGGGGACTCCCCGCCAGTCCCGACTGCTTCCACTGGCTCAGGACCAGCCGGACGTCGACGATCGGGAACTCCTCCGGGAGCAGGAAGGAGAAGCCGCACCAGGCGTCCTGCCCGAGGAGGGGATGCTTGCGCGAGT
>JBICIB010000539.1:0-5787 GCA_043101415.1 Planctomycetota bacterium JB042
GTCGGTCCGCATCACCGCCTCGGGGTTCAGGTAGACGTTCGCCGCCGCCTCGACCCAGCTCCGGTGGCGGTAGGTCCGGAGGAACCCCTTGGAGATCTCCTCGTACAGCGCCGCCCGCCGCCGTCCGGCCGGGATCGGCGAGTGGTACGACTTGTCGCCGAGGATGTGGATGGCGTACGCGATGGCGTCGCCGTCCGGCATCTCGATGTGTCCGAAGTCGCGCTGCGAGGCCCAGACGTCGTAGATCGTGACGTTCGGGAAGCACGCGCCCTCGCGGTCGCAATACGCGTGGCCGAAGTAGTCGGCGAGTTCGTCGAGGTCGTTCGCGAAGTCGAGCTCCTGCTCGAGCCACGCGATCGTCCGGTCCGCGTCCGGCGGGTATCCCCAGAGGTAGTCCATGAGGAGGGCGTCGGCGGACGGTTCGACGCCGAGGTCGACCCCGCGGTTCGCGGCGTAGTCGTATCGCACCCGGATCGCCTGGCAGCGCGGCTCGTTGTCCCAGGGCCGCATCGAGTCGTACGTGTACGCCGCCTGGTCGCCGTCCTTCGGGACGAACTCGCGCGGGAAGAGCGGCGCGTACTTCTTCGGCTCGTAGTACCGGAGCCCCTTCCACGGCTTCGTCTTCAGCTCGCGGCGGGCGCGCTCGCCGAGGCGGAGGAGGTGCTTCACGCCCTCGTCCTCGGACGCCTCGAGCGCGGTCCGGACGTCCGCGAGGATCGCGGCGCGGGTCTCCGGCTCGGAGTGACGGAACGTCTCGACCGCGCGCGCCAGCGGGTCGACGGCGTCCCCCTCCGGCGCGGCGGCGAGGAGGGCGGCGAGCGTGGCGGACCCGAGGACCGGGAAGGCGAGCGGGAGCGCGATCATGCGGGATCTCCGGCGGCGGGAGGGAGGTGAGAATACACGCTCTCGGTCGTCCGTTCGCTTCGCTACGCTCCCGACGTGAGGTGCGATCGACGCCGGTGGATCGGGATCGTCGCGGCGGCGGCCGTCGTCGGTTGCTCGGCCGTCTCCGAGAAGTGGGATCGGTTCCTGGAGGGGACCGAGCCGGACCGCGCGGCGCCGACGGTCCCGCCGCCGCCGCTCGGTCCGGACGAGGCGGCGCCCGGCCCGCGGGTCGTCGTCCTCTCCCTCCCCGGGCTCGCCGCCGACGACGTCGAACGCGGCATGCGCGACGGGCTCCTCCCCGGGTTCCGGCACCTCCGGACGCGCGGGACGTACGCGCGCCTCGTCGAGGGGGCGACCGACGCCGCGGCCGCGGACGCCGCGCTCCTCACCGCGACCGACCCGGCGGGGGTGGTCGCTCCGTTCGCGCGCGCGCCGATCGACGTCCCCGAACTCGGCCGTTCGATCTCGGTCGCGCGGCCGGTCGACGCGGGCGGGGCGACCGTCTCCGCCGCCGGCCGGATCGCCGCGGAAGGGAAGCGGGTCGAGATCGTCCGCGCGCACTGCGCGTTCGCGCCGCCCGGCGTGCGGAGCCTGTTCGGCGGGGCGTGGCCGACCCTCGGCACGGGGACCGCGCCTTACACGCTCGCGATCGAGCGGGACGCGCCGGGCGATCCGGTCGTCTCGCCGGGAGGAGTGCGGGTCGCCGTCACGTCGCCGACCGGGGACGCCGAGCACGACGTCTTCCTGATCGATGTCTACGGTCCGCCGCGGCTCCGGGACGGGTTCCCGTCGACGGCGCGGCTGCGGGTGACCGCGACGAAGGACCGCGCCCGCGCGTCGGTGATCGGCGACGACGACCGGGTCGAGCTCCGGGCGGGGCGGTGGTCGCGGCCGATGGCGCTCCGCTTCGAGATCGGAGAGGGCGCTCCGCTCCGGGGGCGGGCCCGGCTCTTCCTCCGGCCGACCGGCTCGGGGCGGCTCGAGCTGTACGTCGAGCCGCCGGACTACGACCCGACCCGCCCGCCGCCGTGGCAGCCGCTGTCGTCGCCGCCGGAGTTCGTCCGCGAGCTGGCGGGACGCCTCGAAGCGGTTCCGCGGTTCTCCGACCCGCTGCCGACGGCGGCGCTCCGGGACGGCGTCCTCTCGGCCGGCGACGCGGCGGCCCGGATCGAGGCGGCGTTCGAGGTCGAGCGCGCGATGTTCGAGCGCGAACTCCTCGGGGGGGACTTCGACCTCCTGTTCCAGTCGTTCGGGTTGGCGGAACAGGCGCGGCGGCTGATCGCCGGCGACGACGACGCGCCGGTCGTCTTCTTCGGCCTCCGTGTCCCGCGCCACGCGCTCGACGACGCCGCGGCCAGCCGCCTCGACTCCCTCGTCCGCGCGGCGCTCCTGGTCGCCGACAGCGGGCGGCTCGGTCCCGCGGTCTCCGTCGTGGTCGTCGGCGGCACGGGCCCGGGCGCCTGGTTCGCCATCGACCGGCGCGGGGCGGACCTCCGGTCGACGTCGCTCGCGGACGTCGGCGCGCTCCCGTCCGCGCTCCTCGGCGTCCCGCTCCCGCACGGCGTCACCGGCTGGGTGAACGCCACCGGCGAGCCGATGGAGCCCCTCCCCGAGGTCCAACTCCGCCGCACCCCGAAGGAAGAGGCGGAGCTGCCGAGCGAGTTCGACCTGCGGGGGCGGTAGGCGGCGGCGGGGGCCGCGAGGAGGCGCCGCGCGGGAACTTGACTTAGTCTATTGGTCTAGCTAAGTTCCATCGTGCCATGAAGACCGTGAACATCCACGAGGCGAAGACGCACCTCTCGCGTCTGCTCGAGCGGGTCGCCGCGGGGGAGGAGATCGTGATCGCCCGAGCCGGTCGGCCGATCGCTCGGCTCGTGCCTCTCCTGCCGCGACCTTCCGAGCGCCGGCCGGGATCGTGGAAGGGGAAGGTCGTCGTGAAGGACGACTTCGATTCGCCGCTGCCCGACGATCTGCTTCGCGCGTTCGAGGGGGACGGCGCGTGAGCTTCCTGCTCGACACGCACGCGCTCCTCTGGTGGATGCTCGACGACGAACGACTGTCACCGGCCGCCCGCGAGACGATCGCCGACGTGGACAACGAGCTCGTCTGGAGTGTCGTCGGGACGTGGGAGATCGCGATCAAGGCGGGGCTCGGGCGAATCGATCTTCCCGGCTCCCTCGCGGACCTGATCGGAACGACCCTGCGTGCGCAGGCGATCGCGACCCTCCCGATCCACCAGGCTCATGCGCTTCGAGTCGAGCGGCTCCCCGCCCATCATCGCGACCCGTTCGATCGCATGCTCGTCGCGCAGGCGGTGGAGGAGGACCTCGTGGTCGTGTCGAAGGACACGGCCCTCGCCGCCTACGACGTCGAGGTGCTGTGGTGACCTGCCGCGCCGATCCGCGTCAGCGCGTGTAGAGGCAGGTCCCGCAGAGGAGGTCCTGGCGATCCTTGTTCAGGAAGAGGTCGCGCACGCGCTTGTACGCCTTCCCGTTCCAGATCTCCTCGATCGTGTTGTGCCGCAGGTTGCCGAGCGTGGTCGTGCGGTTCCAATCGCAGCAGCAGAGGACGCAGTCGCCGTTGAAGAGGATGTAGATCTGGGTGAACGGGCGCTTGCACCAGGTGTAGGGGCGCCACTCCTCCCAGTTGATCCCCTTCATCTCGACTTCCTTGTTGTTCCGGTTGCCGAGGGGGCGGAAGTTGCAGCCGATCCCGTGCTCCGCCCAGAACGCCTTGATGTTCTCGCGGTCCTCCATGATGTCGCGGGTCTTCACCATGGTGATCCGGAGGCCCGGCTTCCGGTTCGGGCTCTTGTCGATCATCTCCTTGAAGCGGAGGACGTTCCGGAGCAGCGGGGTGAACTTCAGGTTCCCCATGTTGTACTCGTACACCTCGGGGCGGACCCCGTGGAACGAGACGTTCAGCTTGTCGAGTCCGGAGTCGATCAGCCGCTTCGCCGTCCCTTCGGTCAGGAACGACGCGTTCGTGTTGATCTTGATCTTCGTGCCGGGCTTCTTCCGGTCCGCGAGGTAGCGGATCTTCTCCGGGAGGTCCTTGTCCCAGAGCGGCTCGTTCATGAGGAACGGGTGGATCTCGTCCATGTCGTGGGACGTCAGCTCGTCCGCGATCTTGCGGAAGAGGTCCATGTCCATGGTCCCCTGGCTGAGGTCGTCCCCGACGGTCGTGTTCGGGCAGAAGGCGCAGCGCGCGTTGCAGGCGGTGCGGGTCTGGATCTGTGCGCGGCGCGGGAACCGCGGGATCGGCCGCTTCCCCTTCATCCGCCGGACGGCGGACGTGACCAACGAGACGCTGTCCTGATCGAAGTAACGCTGGACCTTCTTGCCCACGTCACGCCTCCTACGCGTGGAAACCGGCCGAAGCCCCCAACATAGCACCGCCTCCGCGCCGTTCCCCCCGCCTTCGCCCGGTTCCCGCTCCGCGATCGTGGCGGCGTTCAGGTCTTGAAGAAGTGGCCGTCCTTGCCGACGAGGCCGAGACCGGGCACGACGACCTTCTTCTCGTGGTCCGCGACGACGTGGCCGATCACCTGGGCCTCCATCGGGAACCGAGCCAGGACGTCGAGCGCGTCCTGGACCTCCCGTTCGGGCACGACGAAGCAGAACCCGATCCCCATGTTGAAGACGCGGTACATCTCCTCGACCGGGATGTCGCCCCGGGTCTGGATCTCGTCGAAGATCCCCTGCGGGGCCGGGAGTCGGTCGATCACGAACCCGACCGCGGCGTCGACCCGCGTGAGGTTGAACAGGCCGTCCCCGGTGATGTTCAGGATCGCCTTCAGCGTCACGTGATGGCGCCTAAGTGCCTTGAATTCCTTGACATAGATATGGGTCGGGGCGAGCAGGTGGTCGGCGATCGTCTTGCCGGTCGCGTCGATCGTGTCGTCGAGCGAGAGCCCGGCGTCGTCGAGGAGGACCTTCCGCGCCAGCGTGAACCCGTTCGAGTGGAGGCCGGTGCTCCGGAGGCCGATCACGACGTCCCCCTCGGCGAGGTCGCGGCCCACGTTCACGTCCGCGACGTCGACCAGCCCGAACGCCGCCCCGGCCAGGTCGATCCCCGAGTTGTCGCGGACCCCCTTCACCATGTCCCGGAGCTGGGCCAGCTCGCCCCCGGGGATGACGATCTCGGCCTCGCGCGCGCCTTCGTAAAGGCCTTTCCCGATTTGGGTTGCGACTTCTGGATCGGTGTCCTGGACCGCGAGGTAGTCGAGCATCGCGATCGGCTCGGCGCCGACGCAGATCAGGTCGTTGACGTTCATCGCCACGCAGTCGACGCCGATCGTGTCGTAGCGCCGGGCGAGCTCGGCCACGAGGATCTTCGTCCCGACCCCGTCGGTCGACAGAGCGAGCCCTTGGCCCCGGCCGATGTCGAGGACGGAGGCGAAGTAACCGACGTCGAGCAGGGACCGGCCGGTCCCGGTGCGGTGGTCGGCGGTCTTCCGGACCCACCCGAGGAGGTTCTTCAGGTACAGGGCGGCGCGGTCGGTGTCGACACCGGCGGCGGCGTAGGCCGTGCCAGGGGGCGTCTCGGTCATCGTGTCCTCGCGGATCTACCGGCCCGTGGAAGAAGTCATCCGGGGCTGCGGCGGCTCCTCGCACCCACGGCGCTTCTTCGACGGACTGCTACGGCGGTCCGGACTGTACCACTCCGCCCCTCAAGATCCCGCCGATGCCTGGACGAAAGGAACCGGGTCGGACGGGGTCTGGACGAGGCGCGACCCAGCGCGTTCGGCGGGCCACGCAACTCGGTTGACAGGCACTCCTTGGATGACGGTGACGTCCAGCACCTCCAACGTCCTCGCGGGACTTCCCCAAGCCCCGACGGCGCTCTCGAGATTGCTGGTGGTCCCTCGCGGGCCCGGCGCATCCGCCGCGCTGTCCGAGG